>CALXXK010000005.1 GCA_944392675.1 uncultured Clostridia bacterium | reverse complement strand
AAATGAATAAATCATTTGCAAACTTGAGAGGAGGTGAACTCGGTAATCATGAGTTCAGAAGAAGTTTTAGAAAAAGTAAAAGGAATAATTGTTGAACAATTAGGTGTAGCAGAAAATGCAGTTACTATGGAAGCATCTTTTATAGATGATTTAGGAGCAGATTCATTAGACATAGTTGAATTAGTTATGGCTTTAGAAGAAGAATTTGATATAGAAATTCCAGATAGTGATGCAGAAAAAGTTGTTACAGTTGGAGATGTAGTAGAATACATAAAAGAAAATGTAAAATAATAGGAAAAATAGGAACTCTTTTTCCTATTTTTCTTTTTATTGAAAAACTTTTTTCCTATAAAAGAAACTTTTATCTTAATAAGAATTTTTTTGAAAAATCTATTAGATAAAAGTTTTGTCAACAGATATACACAAATTTTAAACAATAATAGATTTTAGATAGTTATTGTAATTTTTAAAAAAATCTAATAAATATAAATAAAATCCTTTTTTATCTATTGGATTTTTACATAATATGTCACAATAGCAAATAATATTATTATTTAATAAAACACTTATATTTCCAATTTTATCATCTTTATTTATAGGAGCTTGCAAATATGTATTTACGTCAATAAGAATTTGAATATTTTCAATTTCAGATTTTTTAATAGGTATTATAGGATTTTCTATATAAGAATGAGTTAATTCAATATTTTGTGAAATACCTTTTTCAATAAAAAAGTTGTTTTTATTAGCAGATATCCAATTATTGAAATACTCATTTATTTTATTTTCAATATTTATATATGTATAATTATTAAAAGTATATTCAATTAATTTAATACTATCTTGAGTTCTAAAGTTTTTAGTATCAGCACCAAGTACTACACAAATAATATCCATATTACCTCTTTTACAAGCTGTAACAAGACATCTATTAGCACCATTTGTAAATCCAGTTTTAACACCATAAACACCATTTAAATTTCCTAATAATTCATTTGTATTATTTAAATTTTTAGGATAACCATTTATATTTATAGTATAATTTTTTGTACCAACTATATTAGAAAAAGTGGAGTTTTTTAAAGCATAATCAGTTAAAAGAGCTAATTCATAAGCTGTAGTATAATGATTATCTGAATCTAAACCATGAGGTGTTTCAAAATGTGTATTTTCTAATCCAAGTTCTTTAGCTTTATTATTCATTAGAATGGCAAAATTAGGAACACTACCAGAAATACTTTCAGCTAGTGCAACTGCTGCATCATTTCCAGAGCATAACATTAACCCATACAAAAGATTTTTTATTGTTATTTTATCACCAGTTTTTAATCCGAGTCTTGATCCACCTGTAGAGGCAGCTTTTTTTGAAACTTCTACAGTTTCATCTAAATTAGCATTCTCAATTACTACTATTGCAGTCATTATTTTAGTGGTAGAAGCCATTTTTACTTTATTTTTTTCATTTTTTCCAAATAATATATTTTTGCTTTGTCTATCTAGAACAATACAAGATCTAGAATTTAAATTTAAAGAACTTTCAGAAGTATTAGCTGTTTCAGAAGAAAAAGAATCTAATAAATCTTCTGATATAATATCATCAGAAAAATCTATGTCATCAGCATATACATAAGAAAAGCTAAATAGAAAGGTAAAAACTGTAATAATCGAAAGAATATTAGAAAGATATTTATACATAAAACCACCTATATAAATATATGTCATTAATAAATTCTTATGATATCTTATCCTATTTGATTATTAATTTAATAAATAAAAATTTGTAAAGCTTACGGAATTTTTATAAAAAAGTATTAATTCACATAAAGTATTGATTTTACTACAAAAATGTAATATAATTGTAATGTAAATTTAAAAAAGTATTTCATATTATAAATAAGTACATCCGTAGGTTTTTACAATAGTATTATATTTATAAGAAATAATTGTTAAAAAATACTATTGACTAATTTAAAAAAATCAGTAAAATAGTATATAGAGATAAAATATGTATTGTGAGGAGATTGAAATATGAAAGTAGCAAAAAAAATAATTAGTATCGTTGTAATAGCAGTAATTAGCTTGATGTGTTTAATACCATTAGCAAAAGTCTATGCAGCAGAAGCAACAACACCATTAGTATTAGGTGTTATGGAATTAAGAACAGGAAAAAGTGACCCAGAGTTAGGTTATGCAATAGGAAATCCTGATTCAAATGGATCTACAGAAGCAGATAGAAATGCTTTTAAATTATGGAATATTGTAAAATACGAAAGTATGCAATCAGATACATATGAAGAAGCAGATATATACTGTGTAAAAGAAGGTGTAGGATTTTCAGATGCAAGAAAGAAAGCTGAATATGACATCTTTTATGATATGAAAAAAGAAAAAGATACTATTCTTAACCATTCATATGAAGCATTAAGAACAATGGGAGACGGAACAATAGATATTGGTAATGGTAAAACAATAGAAAGATATAATGCAATTTTAGCATTATTCGATATGATGTATTTAAGTGGAATATCAACAGATGAAGAAATGACACAATTATTAGAAGATGCTGGAATAAGTAACTCTCAATTAACAATAGATGAAGTAGAGGCAGTACAACAAGCAGCATTATGGTATTTTACAAATTATGGAGATGCTAAATATGATAAAACAGAAAAAAATGACTGGCTTTGGTATACAGAAGATGGAAATGAATATGAAAATTTATCAGATTACAATCCAACAAGTGTAGAACCAAATGCTAGTGTAGGGGCAGCAAGACAAAAACAAGCTAGTCAATTATATAATTATTTAGTAGATAAAGCAAAATTAAATGCAGTTGATTATTCAATAGATACAAATACAGAAGCACCAGCAAAATTAGAAACAACAACTTTACAATATAGAGAACAAGGAGAAAATTATGTATTTGGACCAATTAAGTTTACAGAGACAGCCGGAAATACAACTCCTTATACATTAGATTTTGTAGTAAAAGATAATGGTCAAGAAGTACAAAATTATACATTATTAAATAGCTCAATGCAAGAAGTACAAGAAGGAACAACAGTAAAAGATTTAGTAGGACAAGATTTCTACATATCTTTACCTAAAAATGGTGATATGGTAGTTACAATAGAAACAAATATAAAATATAGTCAAACAAAATTAACTTTATGGACTTCATCAACAAATGCACAGGAACAACCTGTAGTTATACCAGAAAGAACAGAAGTAGAAGTTCCAGGCAAATTAGAAGCACAAGTGGTAGCACCACAAAGTTTTGACTTAAAATTAATAAAAAGAATTGTAGCAGTAAATGGACAAAATGTACCAGAAAGAATTGAAAATGTAGATGTAAGTAAATTAAATACGATAGGAGAAGATGGAAGATTAATAACAACAGGAGAATATACATTAAGTAAAGAGCCAGTAACAGTACAAAAAGGAGATATAGTTACATATACATTTAGAATATATAATGAAGGAACAATAGACGGATATGCACAAGAAATAACAGAAGATATACCAGAAGGCTTAGAATTTATATGGTCTGAAAAAACAGGTCAAGAATTAGAAGAAGATGAAACATTAACAGAAGCTGAAAAAGAAGCAATAAAATTTAACCAAGATTATTTATGGGGAAATTTTGTATATGATGAAAATAACGAAAAAATAATTCAAATTTCAACAGACTATTTATCAAAAGAAAATGAAACAACAGTAGGAGGAAACTTAATACCAGCATTTGGAGAAAATGATGGAACAAAAACAGAAGAAGATATACATTATAAAGAAGTATCAGTAATGTTAAAAGTAGTATCAGATAATACATCAGGAACAGTTATAAGAAATGAAGCAGCAATAACAGAAGATTGTGATGAAAATGGAGATCCAGTAGATGATAGAGATTCAGACACAGAAGAATGGGTAAAATATGAAGATGATGAAGACTATGACAATATAAAATTACAAGCATTTGACTTAGCATTAAGAAAATTTATAGTAGCAGTAAGTGATGATACAACAATAGATGAAGAAGAATATTTAAGAAATGAAGATGGTTCATATAAAAGAGAACCAATAGTAGATACAAGTAATTTAAATAAACAAGATGAAAATGGAAATATAATAACAACAGCAATATATAACCATACAAAGGAACCAGTATTAGTACAACCAAATAATATAGTAGTATATATGTTAAGGGTATATAATGAAGGAGAACTTGATGGATACGCATCAGAAATAAAAGACCATTTACCACCATATTTAGAGTTTGTAGAAGGAGAATTCAATGAACAATATGGTTGGGAAATATCAGAAGATGGAAGAACAGTAACATCAAGATATTTAGAAGATGAGTTAATAGAAAAAGCACAAACTGACGAAAATGGAAATATTACATTGTCATATGTAGAAGTACCAATAATGTGTAAAGTAGTAGAAAATCCACCAACAAGTGAAAACATAACAAATATAGCAGATATAACAGAATATTTAGATGAAAATAAAGAACCAGTTACAGATAGGGATTCACAAGAAGACAATGTAGAATTACCAAGTGACGAGGACTTACCAGGATATAAAGATGATGAAACAGGTACATATGTACCAGGACAACAAGATGATGACGATTTTGAAAAAGTTATAGTAAAAACATTCGATTTAGCATTAAGAAAATGGGTAACACAAGCAATAGTAATAGAGAATGGAAAGCAAACAATAACAGAAACAGGACATCAACCATATGATGATCCAGAACAAGTAGTAAAAGTAGAATTACATAGAAAGAAAATAAATGAAGTAACTGTAAAATTTAGATACTCAATAAGAGTAATAAATGAAGGTGAAATAGAAGGATATGCAAAAGAAATAACAGATTATATTCCAGAAGGATTAAAATTTGTAGCAGAAGACAACCCAGGTTGGACAGATGAAGGAAATAATGTAGTATCAACAAGATTATTAGAAAATACACTATTACAACCAGGAGAATATGCAGATGTAGAAATAGTATTAACTTGGATAAATAATAGTGAAAATATGGGATTAAAAGTAAATACAGCAGAAATATCAGAAGATTATAACGATTATGATATACCAGATAAAGATTCTACACCAGATAATAAACAACCAGGGGAAGATGATATTGATGATGCACCAGTTATGCTATCTATAGAAACAGGTAGCGCAAAGATTTATATATCTTTAGGTCTTATCATATTAATTACAATAGCAGGTGGAACATTCTTAATTAAAAAATATGTAATTTAATAACAACCTAATATAAATGAAGGAGTTCCTTTTTAGGAGCTTCTTTGTTTTTGTTAATGTTGGATGGAGAGGAATAACCGTTTAGTGTATCCTTCCCGATAACATATATTATATTTTTCGCTATCCCAACACTTTAAATACTCTAATAAAATCAGCTCCCACGGGACTGTCGCTGATTTAATAAGAGTATTTATCGTGTTGGTCCCCACGAAACCCGCTTAAAATATAATATATGTTATCGGGAAGGATACACTAAACGGTTATTCCTCTCCATCCAACATTAACAAAAACAAAGAAAAATCTTGTAAAAAAAGGAAAAATGTAGTAGAATATAATTGACAATTTATAAATAAGAGGGATTAAAATGTATGAAGTTTTTGGAATAAGCGAAGAAATAGAAAAATTATCTACAGAAGTAGAAAATGAATTAAAAAAATATTACGAGAAAGTGGATAATATTTGTAAGACAAACAGTATAAAAGTTTTAGATGCATTTCAAAAATGTAATTTACAAGAAACACATTTAACATCTTCAACCGGATATGGAATTGATGAACCTGGAAGAAATAAAATAGAAGAAATATATGCTCATATATTTAAAGCAGAAGATGCTCTAGTAAGAACTCAATTAATATCAGGTACACATGCACTTACAATTACATTATTTGGTTTATTAAGACCAAATGATACACTTCTTAGTATAACAGGGGAGCCATATGATACATTACAAACTGTTATAGGAATAGGGAAAGATAAAAGTAAAAGTTCATTAAAAAGTTATGGAATAAATTATGAACAAATAGAATTAGTAAATGATGAATTTGATGTAAAAAGAATTACTGAAAGATTATCTAAAAATGACATAAAAGTAGTAGAAATTCAAAGATCTAGAGGATATTCAACTAGAAAAAGTTTGACAATAGAAAAAATAGAAGAAATAATAAAAGAAATTCGAAAAGTAAATAAAGAAGTAATAATAATGGTAGATAACTGTTATGGAGAATTTGTCCAAGAAAAAGAACCAATAGAAGTAGGAGCAGATATAGCAGTAGGTTCTTTAATGAAAAATTTGGGAGCAGGAATTGCAACATCAGGTGCATATATAGTAGGCAAAAAAGATTTAATAGAATTATGTGCAGAAAGACTTACTTCTCCAGGAATAGGAAAAGAAATAGGCCCATCTTTAAATCAAAATCCATTATTAATAAAAGGATTGTTCTTTGCACCAAATGTAGTAGCAAGTAGTATAAAAACAGCAATATTTGCAAGTAGAATTTTAGAAAAATTAGGATATGATGTTGAACCTAAATATGATGAAGTAAGAGCAGATATTGTACAAACTATAAAGCTTGGAAATGAACAAGATTTAGTTAATTTTTGCCAGGGAATTCAAATGGGCTCTCCAATTGATTCTGATGTAATTCCATATCCAGGTGATATGGGAGGATATGAAGATAAAGTAATTATGGCAGCAGGAACATTTACACAAGGTTCAACTATAGAACTTAGTTGTGATGGACCAATTCGTGAACCATATATTGCATATATGCAAGGAGGACTTACATATGATTATGGTAAAATAGGAATATTAAAAGCAATACAACATATGAAAAAATAAAAGGAGGAATAGAAAAATGTTATTTGTAGGAATATTAATATTTTTTATTATTTTAATTGTGTTAATATTGGTGTTTGGAGGAAGAGTTAATAATACAGAACAATATAAAAATGAACAAGAGGAAAAGAAAAAAGAGAAAGTAGCCAAAAAAGAAATTAAAGAAAAAAATAGAAATATAAAAAGTGCAAAAAACAATTATGTCGATATATTTAAAACAATAGATAATGACTCTAATAAAGAAAATGAAGAAATATTAACTGGAAAAGAAAATAATTCTAAAGATCAAGAAGAACATGAGGAAAGAAAGCTAGAAGATGAAATCTTAGAAAAAGATATTGTATTTGATAGTAAAGAGGAAGAAAAGAATATAGATGACAGTAGTAATGCAGAAATAAGAAAAACAGCAATGAAGCAGATTAATAAAGAAACAGTCAAAGAAGATGAAAAAAATAACGAAATAGGAAAAACAGATAAAGAAAATGAAGTAGAAGAAGCAGATAAAGAAAATAAAAAACAAAAGAGTAAAAAATCAGAAAAACAAGAAACAGATCAAAAAGATGAAAGTGACGAAAAAGATTTTGGTATAGAATTCTTTTTTGATGATTTAAAAGAAAAAGTAGAACATCCAGAAATATCAGCTAAAAAAGCTAAAGAAGCAAGAAAAGTCAAAAATAATAAAGAAGAAAAACAAGAAGAAAGTAAAGTAGAAGATGAGTTTTTTGATAAGGAATTAGAAAATAGTATAAAACAAGCAAATGAAAAAAGAAAGTTAAGTAAAAATAAGAAACAGCAAGATAATAATACAAGAAAAGGATCAAATACTGAGAAAAAAACAACTAAATCTAATGCAACTAAAAATCATAAAGATACAAATAAAACTAAAAATAAAGAAGAAGATAGTAATAAGTAAGGTTATAATTAATTTAATTACTTCCAAGTAATAGAAAGATAGGATGAAATTTGATGCATGTAATAGTAGTAGGTGGAGGACCTGCAGGAATGATGTCTGCAATAGCTTCAGCAGAAAAAAATAATGAAGTCATAATAATAGAAAAAATGAATTCATTAGGTAGAAAATTGTTAATAACAGGAAAAGGAAGATGTAATATTACATCTTCTTTAGATATGGGCGAATTTATAAAAAATATACCAGGTAATGGTAAATTTTTGTATAGTGCATTTCAAAATTATACAAATTTAGATATAATAAACTTCTTAAAAAATCAAGGACTACAAGTAAAAGAAGAAAGAGGAAGTAGAATATTTCCAAAGACAGATAAATCAATAGATGTTTTAAATTGTTTTATAAAAAGGTTAAAAGAATTACATGTAAAAATTATATATAATACTGAAATTAAAGAAATCTTAACAGATGAAATTAATAATATAAAAATAGTAAAAGGAGTAAAAACTAATAAAAATATTATATATAATGCTGAAAAAGTGGTTATAGCAACAGGAGGAAAAAGTTATCCATTAACTGGTTCAACAGGCGATGGGTACAAAATGGCAGAAAATTTAGGACATCATATAACGGAAATAGAGCCTTCTTTAGTTCCATTAAATATTTTAGAAGTTGATATTTGCAAAAACTTACAAGGATTAAATCTAAGAAATACTAAAATAAAAATTTTGGATAAAGAAAGTGGAAAAATTATATATGAAGATTTCGGAGAAATGCTTTTTACACATTTTGGAATATCAGGACCAATCATACTTAGCTCATCAGCACATTTAGTAAGGTATAAAAACATAAAGGAAAAATTTAAAAATGATAAAATAGAAATTTTAATAGATTTAAAACCAGCTTTATCGGAAGAAAAACTTGATAGTAGAATTTTGAGAGACTTTGATGATTTAAAAAATAAACAGTTTAAAAATAGTTTAAATGATTTATTGCCACATAAGTTAATAGATGTGATAATAGCTAGAAGCGGAATAAATCCAGAAAAAAGAGTTAATGAAATTAATAAAAATGAAAGAAAAAATTTAGTAAAATTATTAAAGAATTTTACTTTGGCGATAAAGGGATTTAGACCAATTGAAGATGCCATAATAACTAGTGGAGGAATCAATACAAAAGAAATTAACCCAAAAACTATGGAATCGAAATTAGTAAAGAATTTATATTTTGCAGGAGAAGTTATAGATGTAGATGGCTATACAGGAGGATTTAATTTGCAAATAGCATATTCAACAGGATATACTGCCGGAATGAATTAAGAGAAAAAAGAATGAAAAAATTTTCAACTAGATTTGTACTTTAGGAAGGAATGTGAGTAATAATGAAAGAATTTACTACAATAAAAGACAATGTCCAGGCTGAAATAATTGAAAAAAAATCTAAATTTATAGCAAATTTGTTTTATGTTGAAAGTATAGAGCAAGCAGAAAAGATTATAAAAGAAACTAAAAAGAAATATCATGATGCAAGACATAATTGTGTAGCTTATAGAATATTAGAAAATACAAATATAGTGGAAAAAGCAAGTGATGATGGTGAACCATCTGGAACAGCAGGAATGCCTATGCTACATATTTTGAAAACAAACAATTTAGCAAATATTTTAGTAATAGTAACTAGATATTTTGGAGGAATTTTGTTAGGAACAGGAGGTTTAGTTAGAGCTTATTCAAATAGTTTAATTATGGCAATAGAAAAATGTGAAAAACAAGAAAAATGTCTAGGGAATGAAATAGAACTGATAATAGAATATTCAGAATTTGAAAATTTTAAATATTATTGTAAGAAAAATAAGATAAATATAAAAAAGATTAATTATAGTGAAAATGTTGTTTGTAATATTGAATTAGAGGAAAGTGAAAAAGAAAAATTATTAAAAGATTATAGAGAAAAGAAAATAAATATAGCAAAAATTAATAGTTTATCTATAAAATATATAAATAAAGTATAATAAAATATGACTTTCATAAAATATATGGAAAAATTTTCCATATATTATTGCAAAAGCTCGAATAAAATATTATAATCAAATTGTAAAAAATTTACAGTAATATTTTAGGAGGAGTTATATGAAAGAAAAAATATCAATACTAATAGCTGATGATAATCAGGAATTTAGTAAAACATTGTCATCATATATTAATAGTCAAGAAGATATGGAAGTAATCGCGATAGCGAAGGATGGAAATGAAGCTGTTGATATGATTGCAAATACTAGACCAGATGTAGCTTTGTTAGATGTAATAATGCCCCATTTAGATGGATTAGGAGTATTAGAAAAAATTAATATAATAAAAATGGATAAAAAACCAATTTGTATTATGTTGTCAGCAGTTGGACAGGATAAAATAACGCAAAAAGCAGTTAATTTAGGTGCAGAATATTATGTCGTAAAACCTTTTGATATAGAATTATTAATAAAAAGAATTAGAGAAATTAAATTTTTTAAACCAAATCAAGAATCACAGAATTTTTTGTCAAAAGATTTAAAATCTAAATATATAGAATTACCAAATGATGCGATAAAAAAGGAAGAAAATTTAGAAGCATTAGTAACTAATATTATTCATGAAGTCGGAGTACCAGCCCATATTAAAGGATATCAATATTTAAGAGAAGCAATTATGATGGTTGTAAATGATATTGAAGTAATAAATCAGATTACTAAAAGTTTATATCCTCAAATTGCACATAAATATAATACAACACCATCAAGAGTAGAAAGAGCAATTCGTCATGCAATAGAAGTAGCATGGGGAAGAGGACAACAAGAAGCAGTAGAAAGTATCTTTGGATACACAATATCAGCAGCAAAGGGAAAGCCAACAAATAGCGAATTTATAGCAATGATAGCTGACAAGCTACGCCTTGAATTAAAGAGTGCATAAGATTTTAGCAAACCTTAGGAACAGAAGAAATACAGAAAATTGGAAATTCTCACTCATTGCAATAAACAGTATGAAAAGCGAAATAGATTAAGTGAAAAATCTTCTACCAATGCAATAAATCAATTTAATATAATGCAATAAACTTTCAAGATTTATTGGTCGTTATTTTAGTATGTTTATTAAAATAATATCAATAGAAATTGAAGGTTTTTTTGTATATAATCTGATTTTTCAGTAGAATATTTATATTATTAGTTATAAATATAAAACAGTGAAAAAAGGAAAAGTTTTCTCAAATTGAGAGAACCTCCTTTTTTATTTTCGTAAAAATATTATGTATATTGGGATATTAAATCAAATTTATTATATTTTTATAAAATCCATATTGATACTAAGTAAAAAATACAAAAAATATCATTTAAAATGATAATTCTAAATTAACATGAAAAAGGAAGGATGAAGAAGAAATTCAATAAAAAAATAGGAATTTTCAAAAATAATAGATAGCGACAAAATTTGCCCAAATATTACAAAAATGTTATAATTTACCACGAAAAGAGGAAATTTATGGGAAAGATTTTTTTAGAAAAAGATGTATTACAAGCAGCATTTGAAAGACTAGAGTTAATATTTAAGAACTTTGAAAATGTATATTTTAGTGTAAGTGGAGGAAAAGACAGTTCAGTTATGGTTCAACTGGCAAATATGGTTGCAAAAAAATTAAATAAAAAATTTGATGTATTGTATATCGATTTTGAAGCTCAATATAAACATACAATTCAGCATATTGAAGAATTAAAACAATTACCACAAATAAGAGATTTTTATCATATAGCATTACCAATAGCATTAAGAAATGCAGTTTCTGTTTTACAACCAAAGTGGATATGTTGGGAAGAAGAAAGCAAAGATTTATGGGTAAGAGATATGCCTAAAGATAGTATAAACATGTCAAATTGTCCATTTGATTGGTTTGTAAAAGGAGAAGAATTTGAAGAGTTTATAATACAATTTGCAGATTGGTATCAAAAAAAATATAAAACTTCAATAGCATGTGGTGTAGGTATTAGAACAGATGAAAGTCTAAATAGATTTAGAACAATTGCATTTCAAGATAGAAAAATAACTTATAACAATTTGAATTGGACAACAAAAATAAAATATCACGATAAATATTTAGATGTTTATAATTTCTATCCAATATATGATTGGAGAACAGAAGACATTTGGGGAGCTGTTAGTAAATTTGATTTTAAATTTAATTATATTTATGAATTAATGTATAAAAATGGTTTAGGTATTCATGAACAAAGATTGTGCCAACCTTTTGGTGATGACCAAAAAAACGGATTAAATCAATTTAAAGCATTAGAATATGAAACATGGGGAAAAGTATTAAATAGGGTAAATGGAGTTAATTTTGGAAATATATATTGTAAAACAACAGCATTGGGAAATATAAAATCATGTAAGCCAAGTTTTATGACATGGCAAGAGTATGCAATATTTTTATTAGAAAGTATAGGAATATACAATTATGATTTAATGAGACACTATTACAGGAAAATAAAAAAATTTATAATTTGGTATAAAAATAAATATGGTGTAGAATTAAAAGATATACCGGATACAGCAGAATGTAAATTGGAAAATCAAAGAAAAGCAATATCTTGGAGAAGAATAGCAAGAGCAATAGAAAAAAATGATTTTTATTTAAAACGTTTATCTTTTGCACCTACTAAAAATGATGATAAAGAATTGCAAATATTAATTCATAAATGGGATAATTTGTTAAATAAACAAACAAAAACAGATGATACAACATTACAAAAAATTATAGCTGCACAAGCTTAAAGGAGTAATATTATGATATTAAAGATGACCAATAAAGATGAAGATTTTTATAAATATATGGGAAAATTTTTTGGGTCACGAATAGTTGAAAAACAAACAAATGATAGAATTTATGATGATCCATATAAAACATGGTACATATACATTTATGATGAAAGGCCAGTTGCGTTTGTTTCAATAGAAAGAAATGCAATCAAAAATATATATACAATAAAAGAAAAATATCTTGAAGAATTATTAGAAGAAATAATGCATGAAAGAAAAATATCAAGTAGTATTGTAACAAACTTGTATATTAATTTATACGAAAAATTAGGATTTGAATTTTTAGATAGAGAAAGTTATAAAAATTTTGTCGTAATTTATACATCTAAGATAAAAGAAGATGAAAAAGATGACGAAACAGAAGAAAATAATGAAATAAAAAAAGAAGAAAATAAAGACAATGAACTAGCAGAAGAAGATAATAGGCTAGCCATGATATGAAAGAGGGCATAATAATAATGAGTGAAATACAATTTCCGGTATTAGGAGTAAAAATGGTAGATATTGATAAGGTGGTTGCAAATGATTACAATCCAAATAAAGTAGCACCACCAGAAATGCAATTATTAAAACATTCAATAGAAGAAGATGGCTATACACAGCCAATAGTAACATATTACGATAAGAAAAATGATAAGTACATAGTAGTAGATGGATTTCATAGATACAGATGTGCTAAAGAGTATTTTCATTTAAAACAAATCCCTATTGTAACAATAGATAAGGATTTGGAAAACCGTATGGCAAGTACAATTAGACATAATAGGGCAAGAGGTACACATCAGATAATAGATATGTCACATATAGTTTTATCATTAACTCAAAGCGGATGGTCAAATAAAGAAATTTCAAAGCATTTAGGAATGGAGTTGGATGAAATTATAAGATTAAAACAAATAACAGGATTAAAAGACATGTTTGCTAATCATAAATTTAGTAAATCATGGGAAGAGTTTGAAGTAAATATGAAAAAAGGAAATTCTAATTCGCAATAAAAAAGGAAATCTACAAATTAGATTTCCTTAAAAAAGCTATTTTCAACACCATTTAAATTTTTTCCTTTATATACATATCCATTATAAATTCCACCATTATTATCATTTAAATCTAAATCTATTGTCATTGTATGCACAAATTTTTCATTCAAATTATTAACTATATTTATTCTAAAACTAATAGAACATTTTAAATCATCCAAATTTATATTAGCCTCTTGAAGAACTTTACCATTAAAAGAAACTGTAGATTTATCTTGAGAAACTGAATAATTCTTCAATAAATCTTTATTCATATATCCTAATGATATTGGATTAGAACAATCTGTGTAAAAAGTAGGTTCTGAATAATTACTATTTTCATTTTCTGAATTAGTATTTATAATTTTAAAATCTATTCTATCAGCTTTATTTAATTCTTTATATTCTCCAAAATCTAAAGGATTTTTATAATTTATAAATCTTTCGCCATTTTGCACATTAGAAGTAATATTGATATTATCTATATAAAGTTCTTTTATAGTGTTTTCATCTGTAAGTTCTGAAATTGTATTAGTATTATTAATGAATATCGCAATATCACTAAATTGTGAAATACTAATATTTTCTAATGATTGCTCTTTAGTATTATCTATTGCTGTAGCACTGCTATATAACAAGATTCTCTGAACAGTAAAGATAGGATTTTCATTTTGTTCGGCAATGTTTACAGCATCATTTGCAAAAGTATTTTTTGCATATATTTTATAAAATATAAGGTGATAATAAAGAAAGGATAATATTAGTAAAGCAATTATGATAACAGTAAATATAGTTTTTTCGTTTTTAATTTTTATTTTTTTTCTCATAATTTAATCTTTCCTTTCTATACTTAATAGAAAAACATTTTCACTTTTAAGAGCTTAAATGTTTTCTATTAAATAACAATTATTTTGCTTTAGTTTAATCTATTGTATAGCATTTCCATATATGAATATACTTTTTTATACCAATCTTTGTCACTTGCATATCTAGTATTTACGCCTTGTAGTGTAGGTCCATTATAATACCATGCACTAGCAGTTTCACCATCATAAATTTTTGTGCCAGATGGATTTAAATAATATTTAACTAATGATTTAGCTACAGTTTCAATGCTTTCTGCATATGATTCAAATTCAAATGAAGATTCATAAGGAGTTTCATCATAAGAACCATATCCAAATAAATTATTTTTATCCTTAGCTATTTGGGAAGTTCCCCAAGCACTTTCATGTATTGCCATAGATGCTAGGAATATACCATTAATATTATATTTCTTTTCCATATTATAAAATACAGTATAGTTTTGTTCAAAAATTTTATTAGTATCATTAGAAATTCCAGTAAATATTTTTTTGTAGTCATTTAAAGTTAAACCACTAGTTCTATTTAGTTCCATATCTATATTTACTTTAATTAAAATTCTTTGAATTCTATTTTTCTCAACAATACTTGGTGTAGTATATGAAGATGTTAAATTTTTAGTTTGCATATATCCTTCAATACCATCAAAAGAAACTTTACACCATTCTTCACTTGGCAATTCTAATAATTTTACATCCAAATTTTTCTTTATTTCAGCAACATCTGTCGCATTAGATTCTGTAGAGCTTTTTAACGTTACATCATTTAAAAGATACATTATATCACCAATATGTACTTTATGTTTAGCTAAAAATTCAGAAGTACCTAAATCAATTATTTTTTCAACTGGTGCTTGAATGTTTTCCTTTTTTAGAATAATTTCCTCTACAAAAGTACCATTTTCATATGTTTTTACAACATTGACTTTATCTTTGCCTAAGGCACCTTCTTGAATTACGACTTCTTCTCCCTTTGGAAGTGTAGGATTATTATTATATTTGGTTTCAAATTCTACATCACGTTCTTCTTCAACTTGTTCTTTTACTCTATCCATTCCAGAATTTTCAGATATTATATTTTGTACATTTAAACGATGTCTATTAAGTTCATATTCTGAAGCTTCTGTTGGAACTTCTTCTTTAGCATAACTTTCAGCGAAAATATTATTTTTAGGAGAAAATGTAGCAATACCAACTATTAAAACTAATAAAATTAGTAATAAGTTTGGGATTCCTAATTTTGATATAGTGTGTAAAAAAGAAGTATTAAAATAAAAAGAACTATTATTAGATTTAATTTTTTCTTTTTTTATTTTATTATTATGTTTTTTTACTTTTTTAGATATTTTAGCATTGGTAGAAGAATTTTGATGTTGCATTGCTTGCAATTCTTTAAAAACTTCAGATAAATTTCTATTTTCATAGTTTGAAGGTATTTGATCTTTTAACATATTATTTCTCACTTTCAAAATATAAATTTATACAACATTATTATATAATATTAAACAAAATATGTCTATAAAAATTAACAAAAAAATAGCATATAGAAAATATTTCTAATTATGATTTACAGTCTTAACTAAGCCAAGAATATAAATATTAAATTTATATTACAAAAAGCGGAAAAATATTGACTTGGAAAGTTATGTTATTTATAATTTAAATAAATAAAAAACTAATAAAAACTTAAAAGAAAGTTTCTAAAGAAAAGGAGGAAGCATTGTGAAAAAAATAGCAAAAGAAAAAATACAAAATGTAAAAAAATGTTTAAACATGAAAAATTATTTAAACAGAAAAATATTGTAGAATCTGAAAAAGCTATAACATTGATTGCTTTAGTCGTAACCATAGTTGTATTACTAATTTTAGCAGGTGTGAGTATAGCTATGCTAGCAGGAGATAATGGAATAATAAATCAAGCACAAATAGCAAAAGAAGAAACTGAGAAAGCACAAAATGAAGAATTAGTAAAATTGGAAGCTTTAGGAAGTTTTGATGAAAATGGAAATTTTGATTCAGAAAAGTTTAAAAATAATATAGAAAAAAATTTAGAAGAGTACAATCCAAAAATTTCTGAAGATGAAGATAAAATAACTGTAACAATAGATGATACACAGGTAGAAATAGATAAAGGAACAGGAAATGTATATTCTAAAACTAGAGTAAGACCAATAATAGAAACAACAGTTTATCAGATAAACGGACAGGCAGTAGAAGTAGGAGTAAATTATGATAATGTTATAATAACAGTTAATGTTTCAAATAAAAATAAATTTGAGAATATAGAAATAGAATTAAAAAATTCTGATGGAACAAAGATAAATCCAGAATCTCAAGTAACAGGTAATGGAACAATAAGTTATATGGTACATGGAGAAGGAACATATATAGTAACAGTAAAAGGAACAATAGAAGGAGTTACAAATACACAAACAGCAACAGTAGAAATAAAATCAGCAAAAGAAGAAATACCACCAACAGTTACTTTTGGAACAAATGGAAGTACTACATATTCAAAAACACAATCAACAGTAGTAACTATAACAGATGAAGGTGGATCAGGAGTAGATAATAATAGTTTGAAATATCAATGGACTCAAAGTACACAAGAACCATCTGAAAATACATTCAAAGATCCATTTACAAGTGGACAAACAATAACAAAAAATGATGTAACAGGAAACAATTGGTATTTGTGGGTACTAGCTAAAGATAAAGAAGGAAATACAACAATAACTAGATCTAATGCATTTTATTTTGACAATACTCCTCCAACCAACACAGCACCAATGGCAGAAGAGACTATAGATAATAATATAGTAGTAACGTTAAAACAAACAGATAATGAAAGCGGAATAAATAGAAATACAATACAATATGCAATAAAGAAATCAACAGATTCATCATGGGGTGAATGGATAACAGATAGTAATAATAGTCATACTTTTACTAATTTAGACTTAGCAACAACATATGAAGTAAAAACAAGGGTTCAAGATATTTTAGGTAATGGATATACAGAATCAGATGTAACAAGAATAGAATGTGGATATAATGTAAATGTAAAATATACAGTTGAACATTATCAAGAAAATTTGGAAGGTAATGGCTATAATTTGGTAGATAAAGAAGAAAAAGCAGGAAAGATAAATACTGAAGTAACAGGAATAGCTAAAGAATATGAAGGATTTAAGTATGATGATAAAATAGAAGGAACACAGTCAACAGGAATAGCAACCGCAGATGGTGCATTAGTATTAAAATTATACTATAAGAGAAATACATATACATTAGAATTAACTTATGATAATACGATTATATCAGGAGTAACAGGTGAAGGACAGTATAAATATGGGCAAAATGTAACAATAAATGCTTCTTTAAAACAAGTAGAAGGATATACAACTACTTGGAAAAATTGGACTACAAGTGATGGACAAGAATATAATACAACTCAAAATTATAATTTTACAATGCCAGCAAAAGATTTAGCATTAGTTGCAAATGGAACGAAAACAGCAAATACATATACAATTATATATAATGAAAATGGTGCAACAGAAGGGACTACGTCAAATAGTGTACATACTTATGATGTAGAACAATCATTAACAGCAAATGGATATATAAAAACAGGATATGTATTTAAAGGATGGAATACAAATTCAGAAGGAACTGGAACAAGTTATTCTGATGGTGAAAAAATAAAAAATTTAACAAAAGAAAATGGAACTACAATAACTCTATATGCACAATGGGTAGAAGCAGTAGCAAGTATTGAAAATAAAAATTACGAAACATTACAAGAAGCCGTAGATGCAGTTCCAACAAATAATCAAGAAACAACAGTTAATTTATTAAAAGATACTAGTGAAGATATTTTGGTAGAAGAAGGTAAAAATATTATATTTGAATTTAATAATAAATTATTAAAAAATAAAGAGTACGCAATAATAAAGAATGAAGGAAATATTACTATAAAAAATGCTAATATGCAAATAGATTATGTACCAGATGAGCTATTAGATACAGGAGAAGATGGTACACAAAAAGAATATATATCAGCTATTATTAATTATGGACAAACAACTATTTTAAGTGGAAATATAATTAGTATGACACAGGCTAGAATTATAGAGAATTTGAATGGAAAAGTAACAATATTAGATGGAGCATATCTTGAAGGAAATGGAACTAATGTTGTTGCAATTAATAATAGAGCAGAAATGGAAATAACAGGAGGAGAACTTCTTGATAAACAAGGTCAGTTAATTTCTAATAGAGGCGGAAATATGATAATTAGTTGAAATCCAAAACTTGAAGGATTAGGCTCCAATGCAACAATTGCTAATGTTTATGATGGAATATTAGAAATTACAGGTGGGGAGATTAACTCATTACAGTCAAATGTTATTTATAATAAGGAAGGAACAGCTACAATAGGTGGAAATGTATCAATTGAAGGTAAAGGAGAAAATAATACAACAAGTGTAGCTGTTGGTAATACTTCAAAGATGCAAATAACTGGAGGAACTATTATTTCTTCTAATGTAACTACTGTTTATAATTCTGGTGGAGAAATGTCAATTAGTGGAAATACATCGATTGAGTATGATGGAGATTCAAGAATGGCAGTTAATAATACAGGAACAATGTCAATTAATGAAAATGTATCAATTGTAACATCATATGTAACTATTAATAATAGAGGAACAATGGATATAACAGGTGGAAATATTGTTTCTGAAACGTCTAATGTTATTAATAATATTAATGATGGAAATTTAACGATTAGTGGTGAGGCAACAATGGAAGGTAGAGGAACTGAAAGCCCAACGGTAGCTAATACCAAAGGGACAGTTGAAATAACAGGAGGAGAATTTAATTCATTGCAATCAAATGCAGTATATAATGTAGAAGGAACATTAAAAATCAATGGAGGAACATATACAGCTAATAATGCAAATGTTATTTCCAATAAAGCAACGATGTCAATAGCAGGATACCCAACAATACAAAATTTGTCAAAACCTCTAATAGCTAATAGAGAAACAGGAATATTGACAATATCTCAATTAAATCTTGATGGAGGTACGTCAAATGCTATTGCTAATTATGGACAATTAGAAATAAATGAAGAAACTACAATAATTAATAACGCAAGTAATCTTCCTACTATATATAATTATGAAGGCTCAAGTATTGTTGTAAATGCAGGTACAATTACAAATAATGGGGGAGGGTATGCTGTATATAGAAAATCAACAGATATATCAATAACAATATCACCAAATGCAAATGTATCAAAATATAATTAGAAAATAAATATTGGTAATTAAATATTAAAATAAGTTTAATTTTTAAGTGAATCCTAATTATTAAATTAAAATGTTTAATAAAAGGATTCACTTTTAGTTTAATTAAATTTTTGTTACTACTCAGTTATACTACTAACAAATTTTTTGATATGATTATGAAATTTTTCGTCAACTGCTTGCAAAATTTGTAAAATGGTATATAATAGAGATGTGAAATTTTGAAAAATAGAAAAAGGAGGTGAAAACATGGAGTTAGAGTTATTAGAACAAAACATAGAATACAAATTTAAAAACAAAAGTTTACTAAAACAAGCTTTAATACATAAATCATATGCATATGAACATAAAGTTGAAAGTAATGAAAAGTTAGAATTTTTAGGAGATAGTATTTTGGAATTTGTTTCTAGCAAATATATATATGAAACCTATCCAAATTTAAAAGAAGGAGAAATGACTAAAGTTAGAGCTGCAGTCGTATGTGAAGAAAGTTTATATAAAATTGCAAAATTGCATAATTTTAGTGATTTCTTGTATCTTGGAAAATCTCAACTTCATACAGGAGAAAATAAAAGACCAGCAATTATGGCAGATAGTGTAGAAGCAATAATAGCAGCCATATACTTAGACAGTGATATTCAAGAAGCAAGCAAATTTATTATAAATAATTTAAAACAAGCTATTGAATATGCGACAAAGCATGTAGGATTTAAAGATTATAAAACAGTATTGCAAGAAAAACTTCAAGAGCATGGCGATGTAAAAATAGAATATGAAATAACAAAAGAAATTGGTCCAGATCATAATAAGCTTTTTGAAGCACAAGTAAAATGTAATGGAAAAATACTAGCAAAAGGAGAAGGAAAAAGTAAAAAAGATGCACATATGCATGCTGCCAAAAAAGCTTTGGAAAATATAAAATAGAAAAGAGGTAATCTATGAAAAAACAATATATAATACCGATATTTGTCCCACATTTAGGATGTCCAAATGATTGTATATTTTGTAATCAAAAGGCAATAAGTGGACAAAAAAATAATATGACAAAAGATAAAGCAAAAAAAATTATAGATAATTACCTAGAAAATCTTAATGCAATAGATGGAAAAATAGAAATAGCTTTTTTTGGTGGAAGTTTTACAGCAATTGATGAAGAAAAACAAGAAGAATTACTACAAACAGCATATGAATATATAGAAAAAGGAAATATAGAAAGTATTAGGATATCAACAAGGCCAGATGCAATAAATAAGCAAATATTAAAAAGATTAAAAAAATATAAAGTAAAGACTATTGAATTGGGTGTTCAATCAGCCAATGATTACATTTTGCAAAGAGCAAATAGAGGACATAATTTTAATGATGTAAAAAAGGCATCAAAATTAATAAGAAGATATGGATTTAAATTAGGACATCAAATGATGGTAGGATTACCAGAAAGTACAAAAATTGATGAATTAAATACAGCAAAAGAACTTATAAAGCTAAAACCTAAAATGGTAAGAATATATCCAGTATTAGTAGTAAAAAATACTAAATTGGAAGAAGAATATAAAAAGGGAGTATATGAACCATTACCATTAGTACAAGCAGTAGAAATTTGTAAAGATTTAGTTAGAATGTTTGTAGATAAAAAAATAGATGTAATAAGAGTAGGACTTCAAAATACTGACGAAATCACCGAACCAAATGAAGAAAATAGCCAAGTAGTTGCAGGACCATATCATCCAGCATTTAGACAATTAGTAGAATCAGGACTTTGGTATGATTCAATAGTAGGAAAAATAAAGAAATTAAATGTAAAAGTAAAAGAAGTAGAAGTCACAGTAAATCCAATTGATAGTAATAGTGTAATAGGACACAAAAAAGAAAATGTTAAAAAATTAAAAGAACTATATGATGTAGATTTAGTATTAAAACAAGATGAAAATATAAAACAAGGAAAATCAAAAATAGAAATAACAAAAACATATAATGATTTTTTAGAAGAAAAAGAAACAGTAAAGAGATAAAAAATAGATATAAAAAGTATAAAATCACCTAGATATACAAATAATTGTAATAAAGGTGATTTTTATATGGAAGAAGAAAAATATAATATAAAGGAAATTATATTTCAGATATTAGAGACAATATTAGGTTCTTTAATAATAGCAATAGGAATTTCATTATTTTTATTACCAAATCAATTATCTTCAGGGGGAATAGCAGGAATTGCAACAATAACATATTATTTATTTAATATACCAATGGGAACCACAATGCTATTAATAAATGTTCCTTTATTTGTATTTTTAATATTTAAAATAGGAAAGTTATTCTTTTTGAAATCAGTAGTAGGGACAATATTTTTATCAGTTTTCATAGATTTTTTTGATAAACTACAACCATTAACAGAAGACAGGTTTTTAGCATGTATATATGGAGGCATAATAATAGGTATCGGAACAGCAATAATATTGAAAGCAGACGCATCAACAGGAGGAAGTGACTTAGTAGGAAATGTAGTAAAAAAATACAAACCTACTATAAGAGTAGCAAATATTATTACAATGATAGACATAGTTATAGTTACTTTAAATATGATATTTTTTAGGGAAATAGAAGTAGGATTATATTCAGCAATAAGTATATTTATAATGGGAAAAATAATAGATATATTATTTGAAGGAATATATTTTACCAAATTAATGTTAATAGTATCAGATAAAAGTGAAGAAATATCAAAACAAATAGTAGGAAGAGTACAAAGAGGAGTCACAGGGCTTTTTGGGAAAGGAATGTATAGTGATAAAGATAAACTTGTACTAATGTGTGCAGCTAGTAGAGGAGACATCAATCATATAAAAATGATAGCAAAAAAGATAGACCCTGAGTGCTTTATAATTGTGACAAATTCAAGAGAAGTAGTAGGATATGGATTCAAAAATATTTAATAGGGGACGTTCCTTCAATCCCTAAAATTCGGGATAATGGGGACGGACCTTAGATAGGGAATTTGGGGACGGGGCTGTAGGGATTTTGGGGACGGGGGTTAAATTCCCTATACATTAAAAAAGAAAATATTTTATATATTTATAAATAGGGAATTTAACCCCCGTCCCCAAAATCCCTACAGCCCCGTCCCCAAATTCCCTATCCTCGTCCACATATTAATGCTGTATTTAATCCATAACCTTCTTTTTCTGCTCTATAAGAATGTATCTTGTCAGAATGACATACACTACATAATCCACTATCTATAATATTTTCTTCTTTTAATCCTGCATTTTTTAAGATTATTCTATTTATTAGTATTGTATCTATATTCCATTTCTTGTCTTTTATCTTTTCTTCTATGATTTCTTCTAGATTTATTCCTTGAGTATTTTTATATTCTTGCTCGAACATATCTTTTACATCTTTGTCAACTTCAAAATGACATTTTCTTATACTTGGACACATACAACATATTATATCTTGTTCTCTGCACCCGAATTCTTTTACCATTTTTTCAACTGCTTTTACTGATATTCTTTTCAATGTTCCTCTCCATCCTGAATGTACATTTGCTATGACTTTTTTCACTGGATCAAAAAACAATAATAATATACAATCTGCATTTGTCGCAGATAAAACTATATTTTGTTTATTAGTTATTAATCCATCTGTTTCTTTGTATTCATCTAAATTGAAATCTGGCGCATTTTTCAATATTTTATTATTTACTATCTTTACATTGTCTGTATGTGTTTGATTGGTTTTTACTAAATTTATATAATCTACTCCTATTGCATCACATAATGTTTTATAATCTTTAATAGCATTATCATATTCTTCTTTACTTAATTTTTCCTTATTCGCTCTGGCTGTTCTATAATTTTTGTCTATTCCTAAAGAATATGCATGTGATATTATATCATTGTATTCTAGTAGTTTTCTAAATTGTAAATATTCAGTTCCATTTTTCTTAACATGAATTACATTTTTATTAGTTAAATCCATCAAACTCTTCCTTTCCATTTTTCCAAAAAACAATTTTAGTTTTTTTACATACTTTCGTTTATGTTAAAATAATTAAATCTTAGCCAAATTTTTTTATCTCTAGTAGTATTGATAAATTTTTAAGTTTTGATGGAAATTAATTGAGTTAGAAACTATTAATAAATTTTATGGAAAGAGTTCAAACCTCTGGTTTGGAAGGGTTCCATAAAATTCATTTAGAGTTTCTTCGAAAATTAGATTGACAGATAAACTTAAAAATTTATCAATACTACTAGAGATTATATTAAAAACCAGAATTTAATTATTTTTAAGTTCTTTTTTCATCATACTAATTATATCATCCCTTGTCCTTTTATCAATATAATTATACTTATTTTCTGGGTTTTTACCATTAAAACCACATATTGACTTATACTCACAATACTCACAAGGTGTTTTACCTTTTTTATTATATGGTTTTAAATCAATTTTTCCACTTAAAATTTCTTTTGATATGTCTTTTATTGTTTTATATATATAATCTTGCAAAATCTTAAATTCTTCCGCATCTACTCCATTTGTCCATTTTTCATTTACAGTCCCTGATTTAGTTATCGCTGCTGGAACTAATTTAGAACTTCCAGATGTTAATGTGTTATCATTCATTTTTATAATTTTTACATCAGCTACAATTAACCCTTTCATTCTGAAGTTTTTTCTTATCATTTCTTCTATTTCTTCTTCTGATATCTTTTTGTCTGCTTTTATCATTTGCTCTAAAAGTGAGAAATAAAATATTCCTGCTGGCATTATATCTTCTTGCTTGCAAATAGCATCTGTATATGTTAATAATTGAATTTGCAATCCTGCATATACTTCATTTAAATCTATATTTTTACTTGAAGATTTGTAATCTATAATTCTTAGGTATTTACCATCATCTGCATTTGCTGTATCTATTCTATCTATTTTTCCTGTTATTTCTACTCTTTTTCCTTCTCCTAAGTCTAAAATTATTGGTTCATATTTTCCTTTTTCACTAAATTCTATCTCTGTTCCTTCTAAACTAAAATCACTATAGATTATTGTTTGTATAATATATTTTAATGCTTTGCTTATAATTCTTTTTAATCTTCTTACTAAAACTTTATATTTTTCTGTTGCTGTAAATATATAATTTTTACTTAAATTCAAGTTTTCATCTACTATTTGTGAAACTATCTTTAATATTTGTTCTTCTTCTAATTCTGCTAAACTTAATTTTTCTTGATTAACATATTCAAAAAATTCGTCAATAGTTTCATGCATAAATGCTCCTGTATCAAATGTATGTATCTTTAATTCTTCTTTTTCTTTTAGTTTTAAACCATATTGTAAATAATATGAAAAAGGACATCTTCTATATGTTTCTAGCCTTGATACACTTGTATTTAATATATTGCCATATAATTTGTTTATATTATCACTATTAATATCTTCTGGTAAGTTTGTGTAATACAATCCTTTTAAATCTTCTTTTAATTTACAATTCCATTCATTATCTGATTTGTAATATGAATATATTTGATACCATATTTCATCTATTTTTTCTTTATCTCTTAATTTTCCTATATTCTCTAACAATTCTTCATATGTAATTTTTTTATTTATTATTTCATATTTTTTACTAATAACATCACTATCTTCTTTTAAATGTGGATATATCTTTTTTATTTTATTTACTAATATTGATGGTCTTAGACTATTTCCTTCTTTGTCTGATGATGAATATGATAAATATATAGTATTTTCAGCTGTTGTAAATGCTTTATATATATTAAAATTATCTTCATATAAATTTTCAATTGTACCTTTTGCTAGTTCTATTCCATCTTGTTTTAAATTTTCTCTATCCTTATCATTTAAAAATCCTTCGTCTTTATTAACACTTGGGAAAATACCATCATTTAAACCTATTATAAAAACTGTATGTACTTTATGACTTCTTGACCTGTCAACATCTCCAAATATTACTTGGTCTTGGGTTCCTGGAATTTTACCTAATCCACTATTTTTTAAACCTACCTTAAGTATTTGAATATATTTATCTAATGTTATTTTATCCTCATTAAATACTAATACAATTTCATCAAAAATATCTAATATTATTTGATAACTTGTACTATATTCTTTTGACAATTCATAAAGGTTTTCTTCTTCTAATTCCTTCATCTTGTTATTTATTAACTCTTCAATATTTTGGTTTTGAATAAAATTATATAAACTTTTAGTTATATTTTTAGCTGTTCTATTTTTGGCAATTTCTTCTTTTAATTGTAATAATGGATTTATTATTTGTTTTCTAATTTCGTTTAATCTATCAATTTCTTGCTTTTTATCTTCTTTATCATTTTCATATGTAAAATCTTTTTTCCATTTGCTCTGCTTTATTCCCCATTTTGTACAGTAATTTTCTAATTTGAATATTTCATCTTTATCTATATTACAAAATCCTAGTTTTAGGTAATTAAATATTGCATCATTTGCAAAATTTTTATTCAAGATTTCTAATATAGATATTATATATTGAACTATTACATTTTGATTTAAATCTCTTTTTTCATCTATAAAAACAGGAATATCATATTTTGGAAAGATTGCTCTTACTAAAGAAGAATATGAATCTATATCTTTACTTATAATTGATATATCTTTAAATCTTAAATTTTTGTTTTTTACTAACTGTATTATTTTTTTCGCAACATTTTCAATTTCTGTATATTGATTTTTAGCTAAAAAAAGATGTATGTTTTCCACATTTTTTTCATACTTTGTGGATTTTATATTATATATATTATCATTTAGGTGTTGTAATTCATCAGTTTTAAATCTGTATTGCTTTTGCAAATAAACTGGTTCCTCTAATTTAAAACCATTTTTTTCTACCAACTCTAAAATTTTCTTAAGAGTTATTTTATTTGAATAAAATATGTCTATATCTGGATTAATTCCCCATTCTAGCTTATCTAAACACATTGTTAAATTAACTTGTTTTGCATATCTTATTAACTCTTTTAAAACTTCATATTCTTGACTTGTAAACCCTGAAAATTCATCAATATATATTATACTATCTTTTACTAAATCCGTTCTTCCTATATTATTTGCAAGTATTGTTAATACATCATTTTCCTCTATATATTTACCTTGTATTTGATTTTCAAATTCTTTGTATATTAAATGAATATCTTCTAATTTAGTTTTTAGATATTTATCATCTATTTTTTCTATCTCATTTTCTAAATCTTCTAATTTTACACCATGCTTCTTTAATTCAGTTATTAATGTCATTGTTAAATCTATGTTTTCATCTGATTTCCCAATAAATTTCAAGTCACTTTTATTCATATTTAGTATTGAATATATTAGCATTGCTTTTCCACATTTTGATAGTTTTGTTCTTGTATTTCCTTCTATTTCATTTAAAATCCTATATGCCATTCTACTTAATGTTATAACTTCTGCATTTACTACAGATTTTGTATTTATTGCATCCATTAGCTTTTTTTCTGCTGTAAAGGAAAATTGCTCTGGTGTTATAATATATATTTTTTTTTCTTTTTTTATTATTTTTGATATTTCTGAAAAACAGTATTCACTTTTTCCACTTCCTGGTTTTCCATAAATTATTCGTAATCCCATATTTTTCTCTCCCACTAAATTTTATAATATATCCAAAAAAATAGCAAGTTGTTTTCTTGCTATTTTTTGTCTCATTGGGGACAGGTCCTTTTGAGACATTTATGTATTTTGTTTCCATATTGCATATAGAGTAACTGTTGAACCATCAACGCTTAAGTTTTTAACTTTTGCATTATCTGCATATGTAGGAATTGTTGCATTAGCATCTTTACTCCATCCTATAAATGTGTATCCTTCTCTTGTAAATGTATTTTGTCTTAATGTTCCAAAACTGTTACATGTAAAGCTTGAATTACTCATTGAACCTGTTCCATTATTAACATTATATTTTACTGTGTATGAATGAGTATGCCATGTTGTTGTTGTTGATTTATGTCCTGGGCAATATTTTCCTCCTTCATGTCCTGGACAATATGGTGTTCCTTCATGTCCTGGGCAATACTTTATAGTATGTGTACACTTCTTATCTGGGTAATTAGTAAGTCCTGCTTGTTCAGTGAAAGCTGCTGCTCCACAAGCACTACAAGCATCCCATTTACTAATCCATCTATTTATAGATGTAGTATTATTTTGTGAACAATATGTTCCTATATGATCCTTTTCTACACTAACACTAGCTCCACATTTTCGACATGTGTATGTATGATATGTTGTTTTTTGCACCTTTACAGGTTCAATAACTGTTTCTGTACGAGACATACAAGGTGGTGAACAAGTTGTAATAGGTGTAACACATCCAGAACAATAAGTTGTTTTTGTCTTACATCCAGAACAATAAGTTGTATTAGTAGATGTAGAACTATATTGTCCCACTCTAGAAGAATAGTTATTTATATTAATACTCTGTTTAGCAACCAAATTACTATCATCTTTTACATAGAAATAGTATGTTCCATCTGCTGCAATTTCATATTTTAATGTTGTTTGTTCTGTTGTCTTTTCTATTGGTATCCAACCTGTAGAATTTTCTGTTAAGTTAGATTCTGTTGAAAATTGGAAAGCTGAAATTCCACTTCCATCATCTTTAGCAACTGCAATTAAATTAGTTGGTGTACTTATATTACTGCTTGTATTTTCTTGTTTTAAACTAATTATTGTAGGTGATATATTATCAACCCATTGTGCATATAAAGTTATTGTTATTCCATTTTCTGATGTTATATTTTTTATTTGTGCTTCATCAGTATAACTTGTTCCTGTCCCATCTGGATTTGTATTCCATTCTTTAAATGCATATCCTGTTCTTGTATATCCATTTGTTGTTAAAGATTGTTCCAAGTCATATGTATGTGTACTATCGACTGTAGTTCCACCTGTTGCACCGTTTCCATCATATTTAATTGTATATGTATTTACCTTCCTTGTTCCTTTTGCTGTTAATATTAAATTTCCTGCTGGCATTGTAAATTTATAATTCTTAGTTTTTGTATATTCTTCTCCATCACTTGTAGTCCAATTATTCCATGTAAATGTATATCCTACTTCTTCTTTTAAAGTTGCATCTATTGTTACATCTTGTCCATATTTATATTGTCCTCCACCTGTTACTTCTGATATTGTCGTACTATCATAAGATAATGATACTGTATATGTATTTCTCACATAATACAATTTCAATACTAATGAGCCATCAGCACTTACTGTTCCTGTTGATATTGTTCCTGGTATTGTACCATCATATTTAAATCCTTCATATATTTTTGCTGTTTCTGTTACTTTGCTTCCTATTGTTCCTATTTTTTCTTCTGTATCTATTAAATCATATCCGTCTCCTGATAATTTTTCCTGATAATGTTCTATTGTATATTTTGCGTCTGTATTATATTCGCATTTTATACTTGTAATATCTGATTCTATATAACCATTTCCTGCTATATCTTGTACTCTAGTTTTTACATCATATGTAACATTTAATTCTAAATCTGTAAAAGTATGACTTGTATTACTATCTGTTATCCAACTTCCCCATGTTGATTCTGATGATTTCTTAATAGCATACTGTCTTGTACTTTCATTTATTCCACTATGGCTATCTGTTTGTTTTGATGTTACTATTATACTATTCGTTGTTGTCGTTGTAGCTAAAGGTTTTGTAGTTGTTGGTGGTGTGTTATCTAAATAAAATACATTAGATTTTTGTATTGTTGTGTTCCCTGCCTTATCCTTTGCTAATATCCATAAATACCAATTATTCCCTGTTCCATCTGATTTTGTTATCGTTTCTCCACTTGAAAAAGGAATTGTAAATGTATTTTCTGCTGGTTCTTCCGCACTTTGTGTCCATTGATATTTTAAATTATTACTATCTACTCCAGCTCCACCTTCATCTGTTATTGTTACTACTGTAGATTGTGATTTTGAATATGTTGTACTTCCATTAGTTCCAAATGTTACTACTGGAGGTATTTCTTCATCTATTACAATTATTTCCACTGTTGCTGTTTCAGTATTTATTTTTCCATCTATTGTTCCTTTTACTGTTATAGTATATATTCCTTCTCCTTTTACTGTATAACTTGCGTCTCCTTGCCCTGTTACTTGACTATCTGGATTTATTTTCGTTCCATTACTGTCTTGTAATTCTATTTCTATGTTATCAAATTTATCTCTATTTGGTACTTCTACAGTTATTATTACATTTTCATATGCAACTCCTGGTTCGGCTGGTTGTCCATTTGTTTGATATATTGATGTTATAATTTTAGGTCTTGTTTTTGTTCTGTCATATATATCTCCAGTTTCTTTATCTATTACTACATCTGTATCATCGATTGTTACTGTTATTGTATCTTCATCTTCAGTAATTTCTGGGTCATATTCTGATAAATTATTTTCTACATTATCTTTAAATTTTTCTGAATCAAAGTCTCCATTTTCATCACGACTTCCTAAAGCTTCTAATTTTACTAATTCTTCTATTGTAGCTTTTTCTGTTTCTTCTTTAGCTAGATTTGCTTGATTTATTAGTCCATTGTCACCAGATAACATAGCTATACTTACTCCTGCTAAAATTAATAAAACTACTATTGTTACTACTAAAGCAACCAACGTTACTGCCTTTTCTGAACTTGCTATTGCTTTTGTTTTAATCACATCATTATGTGTTGTTGGATTTTCAAGTTTTAGTATGCTGTAACAACAATCAACATTTTCTTCCTTTTCCTCTTTCATAATAATTTCCCCTTTTCTTCAGTCTTTACTTTTTGTCATGCAAAAATTATTAAAAATATAATTTGTCTATAAAATGCATGTTTTATTAATTAATTTATGCAATTTTATTGTTGCATAAATTATAAAAATACCATTATTTTTTATTTAACCTCCTACTTTAATTATAACATATATGTTGCTTTTTATCAATATTTTTATCTTGATTATTCTTAGTTTATATCGTACAAATAAGAGAAATAATAACAATCCACGGGTAGAACCCGTGGATTTTCATATAGGCCTATAAGGCCTTGTTACAAGCCACCGCTTAAGCGGT
>CALXXK010000004.1 GCA_944392675.1 uncultured Clostridia bacterium | reverse complement strand
AGAAAGAATTTTATGGTTATGAACTCACTGCTGTACCAGAAAATGCAAGTGGTGAGATGACAGAAGAGCAGATTGTAATAAACTACATCTATAAACTCAAAGATACATCTGTTTTGATTCAGTATGTAGACCAAAACGGTAACAAAATTACAGAAGATGTACTTATCAACGGAAAAGTATTTGATGAATATACATCAGAAGGCAAGGAATTAGATGGATATAAATTGATTACTGTACCAGATAATGCTAATGGTGAGATGACAGAAGAGCAGATTGTGGTTACTTATGTTTATGAAAATATTGAACAATCTGTTCCGTCAACACCTGATACTGGTGATAGCAATTATAACATTATGATGGCATTATTTATTTCATTAACTGTATTGTGTGCATTTGCTGTAATAATTGCAGTAAAAAAGAAAAGAAAAATTAAATAATATAAGTATGTAAAAAAAATTATAATATGGTTTCCTCTCTGGAAACCATATTATAATTAAGGAGTGAATTTAATGAGCGTTTATGATGATATAGTTAAGCAAGGCTCAATAACAAAAATGCTTGAATATTATGGAGTGGAAAGACAACATAATGGTATGTATAAATGTCCATTTCATAATGAAGATACTGCTTCTTTTTCTGTTACTAATGACGATAAACATTGGGAATGTTTTGGATGTCATAAAGAAGGAACTATTATAGATTTTGTGAAAGAAATAGAAGCACAAAGAGGGCATTATATAGAAGATTTTAAAGAGATATATAATTTTATTATTACAGAACAAAATCTTTCTATTGATTTCACATTGCCGAGTGAGGGAAATCAAAGATTATCTGAAGAAGATAAAGAAAAAAATCTTTTGTATAGTATTATGAAAGAAGCTCAGAGCCTTTCTGCGTGGCGTTTAGAAAAAGATAAAGAAAGTAATGGCGTTGCATATAAATACCTGAAAAAACGCCATATAAGCGATGATACAATAAAAGAGTTTGGACTTGGGTATAATCCTAAATATTTGTTACAAAGTAAATTAAGTAAAAAGTTCAAAAATGAAGATTTGTTTAAAGCTGGAATTTTAAGCAAAAATGACAATGACAATAAATATTATGATTCTGAGAACAATAGATTACTTGTTCCCATTTCAGATGCTCAAGGGAGAACTGTAGCGTTTGGCGGTAGAATATTATCAAATGATAAGAAAACTGTTAAATATAAAAATACTAAGGTAAGCCCTATATTTCAAAAGAAGGCTATACTCTTTAATTACCATAGGGCACAGCAAATTGCTAAGGGTGAAAATGAAATCGTACTTGTTGAAGGATATTTTGATGCAATTTCTGCTTGGGAACTTGGTTTAAAAAATGCAGTTGCAATTATGGGGAGTGAACTGACTAATGAGCAACTGATTATGATAAAAAGCCTCAATGTTCCTGTTACCCTGTGCCTTGATAATGATGATGTAGGAAGAAATTCTATGTGTAAAATCATTCCTGCTTTATATGATGAGGGCATAGAAGTTAAGGTTATTAATGCAAGACAACTTAAAGCAGGAAAGGATATGAACGATTTTCTTATTAATGGTGTTAATAAGAAAAATATTGAAGAAGTCAAAGTCAAAGGAATTGACTTCCTTTTTGATTATTATTTCTCATCAGAATTATCTAATAATTCTATAAGTGCTGATGTAATCAAATCTGTATATAATAAAATAATAAGTGATGATAGACTAAATGATTCATACATAGATAATTTGTTTCAGGAATATACTTGTAAGCATTTTAATTATGAAAAAAATGAAGTAAAAGGAATTTGTCATCCACATCAAAATAATTCTGAGTTAGGAAAAGCAATGAGAAATTGTTTTGGCTCATACATTCTTAATAAATTGAAACAAATAGCTATTAATGAAGATAATAATATATTACAAAAGTTTCTTGAGCAGGGAAGGTTTAACTTCAATCATATACTTAATGGTTTTGAGGAAGGAAAATATATTTCTGACGATGGTAGGAAGATTGACATAGGAAATTATTGTAAAGAGTATCTGCTTAATACAACTGAATATAAAGAGTTTGAAAAGACTTATGATGGCTCTTTTGATAAAATTCTTAATAATGTTTCAGCACTTGATAAAAGTGGTAATTCTGTGAAAGTAAAACTTAATGCTCATCAAAAAGACCTTGTTATGTCTCAGTTTAGCAAATCTTTTAACATTGAAGGAACTGAAGCATTAAAAAAAGATAATGATAAATTTGCAAAATTATATATTGCTGACAATCTTGATGAGTGTAAAAAATTCTTTGATGATGGCTATGATAAGAGAGATTTGAGATATAATTTAAGCAGATTTTCTGAAGGATATATGGCTCGAATCAATTATTCAGCACAATATTCTCAGGAAGATTTGAAACGATTTAATAAAAATCCACAGTTAAAAGATAAATATCTTAACTCTAAAGGAAATGCTTTTCAGGTTGTATTAATCTTTAATAATACAGGAAACATACTTGACCTCAAAGCGGAAAATTATATCAGTAATGAATTTCAATATGATTCTATTATTTCTAATAGAGAGCAAGGCATTCCTTCTACGAATTATAAAAATCCAAGAACGTCAAGAATGGCTCATAATAACAATATGGGGCATCCACCTGATGGGTGAAGGTCAGTAAATACTTCTAAAGATAGAAGTATGAATATAAATAAAGTTAAGTGAGGTAATGATTTATGGAATCAGAAGTTGTTCGTGGTGATGTTCAAACTACAGGTAATGACTTTAAGCGTATTATGAATGCAATTTTTGCTAAGTTAGCAAGAATGTTGCAAAAATTGTTTTTAAGTCTTTTTAAAAAAGGAAAAGCGTTTTTACATCAAAGACATATGGCTGGATGGAAACGTATAACTAAGGATGGACCGACTAAGGAACTGGATGGTCTGTCTAACCTTAGTTATGATGATGTTCAAAAATTTGGATTAGAATATCAAAAAGCTGGTGTAGAATTTGTTATTAAACCAGAGAAAAGTAAAGTTGATAATAAAGTATTACACAAAGCATCTAATGCAAATATAGATAAATTTTTAAAGACACGGAAAAAACTGGATAAGGCTCTTAATAAACTTGAAAAAAATCCTTATAGTAGTAGAATAATTAATCGTGTAAGTAAATTACAAAGTATTTATGATAAACAAGTTGAAGCTCATAAAGGATTAACATATTCTATTTATACTAATATGTCAAAACAGGCTTTTAATGAGCGTATGAGGCGAAAATACTATGAGCAAAAGATTAATTTCACCGATAGCGAATTACACGATGAAATTATGGAAGAAATAGATAGTATTTATTGTCAGGAATATTCAGAAGAAAGATTCCAGCAATTAAAAGAGAAACTTTTAACTGACCCTAAATATAAAGATTTGAATCCAGACCAAATCAGGGAACATTTTCAGTCTCTTAAACAAGATGGTACTGTTGATAAAGAATATTTTAAGGATAGTACTTATTTTGTTCAGACTGTTTCTGCTACTACTGCGGCAAAGATTGCAAATGAACTTGAAAGTGATGGAAAAGACTTTACCGTTACAGGTACTAAAGATGAGCATAAAATGAACATCTATATTGAGGATAAGGATTTACCGTATTATATTCAAAAGGGATTTGCTGATAAAGGTAATTTTACTCATTTTGATGGAAACAAACATCCTGAAGGTGTTGAAAATAGAAATCCTTTTGAAAATGTAAATCCTTCTGATTTATATAAAGCAACTGTACCAATTTCAAAAGTTTATGAGTTCAATAATAAATTAAAAAATGAAGATTATAAAATGAATATTATTGAAAATGAAAATGGACAACAGTATGGTGTTTTTACTTTTTCATATCAACAATATCAGAGAATGGAATTTAATGAAAAGAAATCCGATATTGATGAAAAGGTCAAAACAGCTTATGATAATGACAGGGAAAGGTTCAAACAAGCATATATCAAAAAAGATGGTAGTTATAAAAACTATATTTATGATACCAATATTGTTGATGTAGCAATGAATCGTTGTAACAGAGAGCTTACAGATAATGAATTAAATGATTTTTATTATATTGCAAGAAATGGCTCTAAAGATGAATTTAACAGTTATATTAATAAAATCAATTCTACGACTGTTAATAAAGAGGTTACTCGTGCTACTGTCGATAGAGATAGCATTAAGAAAATGCCTGCTGAAGTTACATATGATACGCTTTCACCTGATGTGAAATCTAATCTTAATAAAGCCTATGGTTTTAAAGATAATGCGGAAGCAAAATCATATTTTGATAAGCATAAGTTAGAGTTTGGAACTTATGGAGATAGAAACGATATGGGTATTGTAATTTCTGATATAGATAATAAAAACAACGATGAGTTTATATCTTTCTCAGAATATTCAAGAATGGGTATTTCAAATTCTGAAAAGACACCTGAAAAAGATAATGTTAATACCCTTAATATAAATAATAATAATTCAAGTAACGATTCTAAGGTTGAGTTTGACATAGAGTTTGACGATAAGGAGTGATATTATGATTGTTAAAAGAGAGAAAAAACATTCTTTTATTATTCCTCTCATAATTATTGTTCTTGTCTTCTATGTTATGATGAAGATAATGACAGGTGTAGATAATAACGGAGGAACAATAAATCTGGATATTCTTAATGATATATCTGATAATATTTTAAAATTCTGGGAGCCGTTGTCTATTACACCACGGAACTTAGGCATTTCAGCTTTTGTTGCTCTTTTTGGATGGGCAACTTATGAATGCTTGAGATTGCAAAACAAGAAGAATTTGCAAGAAAATACATATGGTTCTGCTGAATGGCAGGAAAGTTCCGCTCTTGAAAAGAGAAGAGCAAAAAATATTGAAGATAATATTATTCTTACAGAAACAGAGCAAGTTGCAAAAAATATGCGTAAAAGTGGTATGAATCGGCACATTTGTATTATAGGTCGCCCCGGCACAGGTAAGAGCCGTTATTTTTTCAAACCTAACCTTCTAAACGCAACTGGAACAGTTGTTTGTACTGACCCCAAAGGCGAACTCCTTAGAGACTGTGGAGGTAACCTTGTGAGAATGGGATATGATATAAAAGTATTGAATTTGGATGATATGTCTTCTTCAAATCATTATAATCCTTTTAATTATATCAGAAATGTTTATGAAGATGTAATTGATGAACGGACGGGTGAAGTAAAGACAGTTAAAAAAATCAAAGAAGATGATGTAATGACTTTGATTGACTGTATTATGAAAAATACTAAATCAGACCAAATTGATACGCAAACAGGAGACCCGTTCTGGGAAAAGGCGGAACTTCTGTTTTTGGAATGTCTTGTTTACTATATGATGGAAGAATATAAAGACAATCCGTATAAGAAGAACTTTACAACAATTCTGGAATTAATGAGACTTGCTGAACCAAATGATAAAGGGGAATCCAGTCTTGATAGTTTGTTTGAAGAGTTTGCTCACGAATATGGAGAAGACCATATTGCTGTAAAACAATATAAACATTTTAAAGTTTCTGCATCTTCTCCTAAAATGATGTCAACTATTATAATGACTGCCACAGCAAGGCTTAGTTGTTTTAATATCAAAGCACTGGCTGATATTACAAATGATGATAATATGGAACTTGACAGAATAGGTCTTCCGATTGATAAAGATGAACTTAGAAAGATTAATGAAAAACATAACACAAATAGTGGAAATGGTAAAGTTTGTTATTTCATTATTACAAAGCCATCTAATAATACATTTAACTTCATCGGAACACTGATGTATACTCAGTTATTCCAGCAAATTGATGAAAACGCTTTGCGTTGCGGTGGCTCTCTTGCTACGCAACTTGATATGTATATGGATGAATTTAGACAGCAAGGTCAAATTCCTATGTTTCAAGAGATGCTCGCTTATGTCAGAGGACTGAATGTTGGAATAGTAATATGTTTGCAATCACTATCTCAGCTTAAAGAATTTTATAAGGACACTTGGGAAAACATTCTTGACTGCTGTGATACGATTATTCTTATAGGTTCAAACTCAAAAGAAACAAATGAATACTTCTCGCAACTACTTGGCAAAAAGACTTGGTATAAAAAATCAAGTGGACGTACATTTAGTAAACAGGGAAGTTCAAGTACAAACTGGGATGTGGTTGGGCGTGAACTTGCCACTATTGATGAACTTGCAAAACTTGAAAAAGGTTATTGTATTATGTGGATTGCAAATATTGGGGCTTTTTATTCAAAATTGTATGACCTTACAAAGCATCCTAATTATCAATATATATTTGAGCCTTGGCGTGAAAAGGAAACTATAAAATGGAAATACGTTCATAATCCAAATGATACAAAGGTATTATCTTCAAATCAAAAAATACATAATTTGCTTGTAGATATACTTGATGATAATGATATTGTAGTTGAACCTGTAATTGAGCCAATTGAAGTTGCTAATGTAACGCCTGAAGATGTAGAGGAACTGGAAAACGGTGAGTTTTATACATTTGATGAGTTTGAAGAATTTTCTACGGCAAAAGCAAATTAAATACTTGCTTTTTAAGTAAACATAATATATAATTGTTTTTAGAGAGAAAAGGAACGAATCTTTTTCTCTCTATTTTTATTTAACTGAGGTTTAACTAAATGGACAGAAAATACATTGTAAGGTTATTTAATGAATTTCAGATGTATGCAGACCAAGTTGAACGCTTGGAAAAAGAGTTAAATGAACAAAGTAAAATAAACGATATTTTTGATAATTATATCAATAATGATTGTATCACATTGAGAATTGATGAGACTATTGAAAAACTGAAAGATGCAGGAGCATTTTCAGAGCAGATTATTGGTATGGGATTTGAAGAAGACAAAGTTAAAAATTTATTTAATGAGCGTGATTTGCATTTTCCAGAAGATATTGATTTAGACAAATGACTAAAAAGGAGTTGCTTATGTATGTTTAAAAAATTTAAAAATACTTTATTAAAACAAACAACAAATAAAGTAATGAAAAATTTAGAAGGAGAGAAGGGAACTCTCACATTCTATGATGATAAAAAAATGTTGTTTACATTTTTTATTAATAAGCAAAAGATAGAAACATCAGTTAAGTTTCTTATTGGAGATTTTTCTAAAACTTTTTTGGTGAAGCCTATATTGAAGGAACAGATGGAAACTATTATCTGTTCGGAAAGGAAAAAGTAAATGAGAATATTTGTTGATATGGATGGAACTCTTGCTAAGTGGAATAATGTAGAATTTGAACAATTATATGAAGAAGGATATTATAGAAATCTTGAACCAAATCAAGAAATTGTTGATGAAGTAAATGAATTAATAAAACAAGGTGAGGATGTATACATACTGTCTTGTTATTTAAAAGACAGTATGTATGCACTTCAGGAAAAGAAGAAATGGTGTCAAGAACACTTGCCAAATTTATCTGAAGATAAATGTATTTTTGTACCATTTGGAGAAAGCAAAGCCAAAGTTTTTGATGAAAGAAGTTTGTCTCCGATAACTAATCAAGATTATCTTATTGATGACTATACAAAAAATCTTCTCGAATGGAAAGAAATGGGAGGAATTGGTGTAAAGTATCTTAATGGAATCAATCACACTAAGGGTACTTGGCAGGGGTTAAGAATAAATGAAAAGTCCGCCTTTTCTACTAAGAATACAAGTTTAATGGCATTGGTATTAGGTGAAAAATTAAAATCAGAATATGGAATTGATTTGCTCACAGCTTTTGAGAATGAGACACAAGATATGGTGTGTGTTTGTATATATAATTCTGATTGTTATTATATTTCAGTTCCATTTGAAATACATCATCAACCGTTTTCTTTTGGTTTTTCGTGTGATGATTTGTCAAGCTACATTATTCACGATATAGAAAATCAAAAGACAATTTCTTTTTTACCATCTGATTTTAAATATGCGACTAATCAATATTATTCAAGACACTATCCTACTCTTTCACATTGTAGAGATTTTAGTTATCTCTTAGGACACTTAGATAGTGAAACATTGGATAATATGGAATTTACTTTATATCTTTATGAGAACACAACAGCAATAGATATAGATGAAGATGAATTTTATTTTAATTCAGGCTATGAATATCTTAAAGAGGATTCAAGAATTAGCCTTTCTTATCTTGAGTGGTATGAAATGTTGATTGATACTGATGAACTCATAAAGGATTTTGGTTTTAAGGAGGAAGAACACGATGATAGAGAATATTAAAATTAATTGTATAATTATAAGCCATAAACTCGATAATGTATTTCTCAATGTTTCTGTTAATGACGAGCCGTTTCATACTGTAAAAGAGGAGGCTCTTACTTCTGTATACAGAGCAGAAGGCAAAATTGGCTTATATAGAGAAATGATGCGATTACTATATAGCAAAGTGCAACTTGTTGGCAATGATAAAAGTCTTGATAAATATTGTTATGCTTTTGAAAAAGCACGAAAGACTGATATTTGTAATGAATATTTAGATAAAATTAATGACTTATATTATCAATTAAGTGATGAGGATAAAAAACTGCTTTCTCAAAATATACTTAATGATAATCTTTATAATTACAGGCAAAAGTGTGAGCAACTTAAATATGAGTTGTATTCTCAAATTGGTCTATACTGTGAAGAGTATGATAAAAATCGAATTTTTGCATTATATAAAAATGACATTATTAAACTTTCTCCTAATAAAATCAGAAGATTCAATGCTATTGAATATGTGTGTTCTTTTCCTGAAATCAATCCGTATGAAATGGCTAAAAGTCTTGTTATGGATGGATATGATATTAACTTTGATGATTCAAGCATAACAAAAGATGAAAACATTTATAAAGCATCTGAATTAGCTCGATATATTGGTATAAGTGTTAGAAACAATATAGTCATTGATGATAAAAGAGTTACCTTAAAAGAGTTATTATCACAAGATATTCAGTTTTCTTCTAATCAGAAATATAATTTCTTTAAAGAATACCACTCTTGGGAGGGGGTTACCTTTAAAGAAATACTTGGTTTATCAGACGAAGAGTATGAGCTGTTTACTTGTTCTTTGTCAGATATTAGCGATTCAGATTCTATAGATAATAATAAAATGAACAATGATATAGAATTAGACAAATGACTAATTCTTGTATAGGAGGGATATATTATGGCAAATAAATTTAATGATACTGAAATTATTGCCGCTATTAATACGGTGAAAGACATCCTTGATTTGGAAGAATTTGATATTGATGTTGTAGAAGTAGGGGATGGCGACTGGGGAACTTCACTTGAATTTAAACTTATAGATAAACAGGGAGGTAATCTCGGCAATATTGAGAGTGAACAATTTGATAACTTAGCAAGCATTATAGATAGACTTGACATCTATCACAATGATTATCTGTATAAATCTTTTGAAGAGAGAAAAAATGCAGGTGAAGTGATAGAACGTAATGACTGGGATAGAAAAATATTAATGTTTATAGAAAGTAATTACTGTGGTGATTTGCTTGAACATATCTCTGCATCCGTCTATAGTGATTATGTTGCTACTGGTTTTGGACTAAACGAGGACAGACTTGATGAAAACAAAGAAAAAGGCATTGATGATTTAGATTATTTACTTTTTAAAGATATAGCACAAAAGATTATTGGTACTCAATCTGCATATGTTATGGTTGAATATAATAATAAAATTTATTTATCATATTATGGTTATGGCGACGGTGAATATTATGAAGAAAATGAAGAGGGCGTGCCAATAAGAAAAATATCTCCCGATGAGAATTTTTTAAGAGATGTTGAAAGTTCTATACAAATGTATGATGAACAAGGTAACAATGAAACTTTTACTCGATATGATAATTATAAAGAAATTGTTGATAAAGAAATTAGTCAGGTTTATGAAGATATGGATGATATTGGACTGCTTGATGAAGACGGTCAATGGCAATTCTATTTATCAAAGGATGAGATGATTTTTATGGGGATAAACGAACTTAGAATTGAAAACCAACTTGAATATGAGAATGAGTTTATTCCTAAAAGAATACAAGCGGAAAACTTACCAAAAGGTTGGATTTGGAAAATGTATGGTGATGGAAGCGGTAATCTTGAAAGTCCAGATGGCAAAACATATTTTGACTATGACTGGACTACAGGAGAATATAAGGTAACACCTGATAAATCATATGATTTCTTTATGGTAGAAAATTATGAAACAGGTGGATATTCAATTGGTGGTTTTGATAAATTTAAAGAATATGCTGAAGACTATATAAATAAAAACATTCTTAATAAAAAGGAAAAAGGTGAAAATAATATGAAATATTATTCTGTATCTTATGAAAAAAATGATATTAGTCAGGCAATTATAGTAAAAGCAAACAACTATATGGAAGCACAAGATTATATTCAGCAATATCGTAATGCGGATAAAGTTTATGGTGCTACAAAATTAGAACAATCAACTTATGAAGAGTATAAAAGAAGAGGTTATCCTGAAGTAGAAGTTCCAGATGATTTTAATAAAGGTGATATGAATGTGAAAGAATTATCAAGGGATGAACTTACTGAATTAAAGCAAAATTATTATAGTATGGTAAATGATATAGATTTATCTTATGGTGAACTCGTGAATATAGACGAACTTGTTTCAGATGAAGAGATTTTTAACTATTTTTCAGATGTTACATTTACAAAAAATGATTTCTTTTGTAATCAAAATGATGAAAATAATAAAGTTAAAAACGATAATGATGAAATTGAAATGCCTGAACTGTAAGGAGTGAATGAGATGAGAGAAAAGGAATTGGAATGTATTTCGCTTATTAAGGCTCATCCTGAGATATTTACATATGATAAGCAGAATGATATTTATCATTCAGATGTTTGTCAAATGGCGATAGGAAATACAAAAGCATTAAGACATTATATTGAAAATTATTGCAAAGCAAAAGATAGACAAGCTGTTGGAAAATTATTTGATTCTCATCCGACTAATCAAATTCTCTCTGCAATTTTTAATAAGGATGAAAATAGGATTCTTATTATGCCTGTAGCAAATGCTTTTGCAGGAAAGAATATTGATGACAAATGGCTTTCTGAACAAGAAAAAATATTGCACGAAAGGATGAGAGCAGAGGATAAATATATATCTTCTTCAATTGAAGCCGAATATGATAATTACCAGTCATCTAATGAAGCAATTGAAGAATATGAAGAAAAATCTGCCATAGAAAAATCTCACGATGATTACGAAATGGAGTAAATAAATATGGGAGCAATGTATGGAAAATATCCTTTACCGATAATTGCAATAAAAGGTCATTTTTATTTGAGCAATGGTATGTATTGTGTATATGGTAAAAGTACAGAAGGATTATGTGCTGATGTTTATAAAGATAGTTCTATGAAAGAATTAGTGTCTATGCAACACGGAATTACAACTAATGTTGAAAATGAAGAAGAAAAAATTGAAATGCTTAAAAAATTAATTGAATCGATGGCTTATGAGTTTTGATATAAGGAGTGAAGCTGATTTATGAAAGTAAAATTAAATGGTACAACAAATCCCAATATGCAAAAATTTGTTGGAGAGGTTGGAGAAATTTATAAAAATGAACATAATGGATATACTTTTGCTATGGAAAATGGACTTTCGATTTCTACTTCAACGGTGGATTCAAATGCCCCGCATTTAGGTGATATTAATAATATTAATACGAAGTCGTTATATTTTCAAACCAAAAGTGGCAGTTCTTATGATTTTGAAAATATAGAATATCGGGAACGTACTGTTGATGGTGCGTTTAGAAAAGATAATCAATTTTTAGGTTTTGATAAAGATGAAAGAGAATTATAATTAAAAAAAGGAATAAAATATGTGTGAATCTGATGACTTTAAAGATAATTACTTCAAGCATATCGGCAAAATTATAAAAAAATTAAATTATGAAAATGTTTACTTTTTATTTAATAATTTGAGTGAAAATTATTTGCGTGCTGATGAGGGTGGTTATCATTCTTATGGTTTTTCCTTACTAAGGGCTATCTAAATTGTCTTTGTGATTGTAATGTTATTACTAATGAAGAGTATCACGATATGATGACCGCAATAAAAACAAAAGATTATAGGATAAATCTTTTAAACACTCTGGAAATTTATTTAAACTATAAAAAAATAGGACTTAACTTTGCATCAAAAAAATTGTTGTAGATAATGAAAAGTAAAATATAAAAGAAAAACAGTATTGTCGATGAGAACAGTTTATCACCAAAAATTAAAGATATTTAATAGCAAGGCAATAAACTATATGGACTATTCTTAAAAACTCAAAATTAAGCCTTCTGTGGCTTGTTGACAAAAGCATTTCTTTATGTTTTAATGTTTGCAGGAGGAAAAATCAATGGAACTTAATTATAATACTATATGTGAAACCATAAAAGACAATATAAATCTTGCTTTTAAATCTGTTAATCAAGGTAATAATATTGTTGGCTTTGAGGTTGTTGGGAATATAGGAGATAATAAAATTTTAAAGAAATATAATGACTATTCAAGTGGCATTATAAATTATAATAAAATAATTAATAATTAATCAAAAACACTTGAATAATGTAATAAAAAATGGTATAATGAATATACTAAATAAGTACAGTACTGTAATGAAAATGTTCTCGCTTGTGATTGGTGCGAGTAATAAATTATATCACTTCGTCAAATGTTCTCGCTTATGGTTGGTGCGAGTAATAAATTATACCATTTTGTAAATGCAAATTACCTCCTCAAAAGGGAGGTAATTTCTTTGTAAGGAGAAATATATGAAATTAGAAACTGGATATGTATATCATATAAAAAATGAATTTTTTGAATTTGCTCAGGATAATAAATTAATGAAAAATCACGAAGGTAATGCTACAAGACCAAATTATTTGTGTATAAAAAAAGATGACAGTAATTTATTATGGTTTATACCAATGAGTAGTAAAGTTGATAAATATAATAAAATTATGCAACAAAAAATTAAGAAAAATGGTGTGTGTGATACCATTATTATTGGCAAATATAGAAATAGGGAGACAGCATTTTTAATTCAAAATATGTTTCCTGTTACTGAAAAATATATAGACCATATTGATACCGTTAAAGGTAAAATACAATCTGTTGCTAAATCAACTCAAGCAAAAATAATTAATAGTATTAATAATGTATTCAGGTTAAAAGAAAGAGGAATTAATTTAATATTTCCTGATGTGGATAAAATTTCTGAAAAACTTCTTGATGAACTGAAAAAAGAAAACGAAAATCAAATTGATGAAGTTAATTTGGTTACAAGATATGATATAGTTTGCTCATCAATGGTATTCTCTTCTTCTGATATTGATAATATAAAACAGGGATGTTCTATTACAGAAGAAAATTCTTCTAACTTTTTGTATTTGAGACAGTTTGACGATTATGAAACAGTTGTAAATGAGTTCAATAAATTACAAGGATTTGTTTCAAAAGAAAAAGGATTATTTACTTCATATTATGAAGTTACGGAGTATTTTCTTGAAGAAAATATTTTTGATACAGATGGTACATTGCAATATAGTAATGGCATAATTGATATTTCACCACTTGATGACAGCATCTTAAAAGATGAAATAAGTAAAGATAATCATCAAGATAAAGAAATAAAAAATCCAACGGATAATATGTAATATTAAAAAATCATCTTGATATTGTGTAAGAAAAAAATTATAATAGATTTTAGAGAGAAAAGGAATTAATCTTTTTCTCTTTATTTTTTTTAAGAAAGGATTATGTAGTATGAAACAGTTAATTATTGCAGAAAAACCAAGTTTGGCACAAAAGATTGTTGGTGCAATTGGTGGAATGAAACGGAACGGAGATTATTATGAAAATGATAAATTTGTTGTGATTTCTGTTTTCGGTCATTTGCTTACATTGTGGGATTTGAATGAATATCTGCACAAAGAAAATAATAAATGGGAACTATCTGACCTCAATTATTTTCCAGAAAAATTCAAATTTAAAGTGAAGGATGATAAAGGAATCAGAGACCGTTATAAATTGATTAAAAAACTAATTGGTGATAATTCCATATCATCAATAGTAAATGCAGGAGATAGTGATAGGGAAGGGGAGGTACTTATAAATATCGTAATTTATAGTATTTTCGGACAGTTAAAAATCAAAAAGCCTATCACAAGAATTTGGTTAGAAGACCAGACTGCACAGACAATTAAATATGAGCTAAATCATCAAAGAAATATTGATGATACAAAGAATTTATATAATGAAGGTCTTGCTCGTACTTATGTAGATTGGATATATGGAATATATCTTACAAGGTACATTTCAATAAAAAGTGGTACAACATTAAATGCTGGTAGAGTTATAATACCAACAGTTAAATTCCTGTATGACAGATATAAGGAAATAAAAGACTTTGTACCAGAAAAATATTTGAAAATTAATTGTGAAATCATTAAAGATGGTACAAAAATATCTTTAGATTTTAAAGATATGAAATTCAAAAACAACGAATATAAAGATGCTCAGAATTTACTTAATCAGCTTAATCAATCGCTGATAAGTGTTACTGATATAAAAAGAAAAGATGTAACAAAAAGACCAAAAAGATTATTTTCACTTGCTACATTGCAAAACTATATGAATAGTAAACATAAATGGTCTTTGGATAAAACATTAAAAGTAACACAGAATCTTTATGAAAAAAGATATGTTACATATCCACGTACTAATACAGAATATCTTGCTGATAACGAAGAAGATAAAATCATAAATCTTATTAATAAAATTAGGAATACCAATAGTATTTTTCTTAATAAATATGATTTTAACAATGCTCACCTTGAAGCCAAGAAAACATTGTTTGATTCTTCTAAAGTTGAAAGCCATAGTGCAATTACTATAACAAATGACATACCTGTTAATTGTGATAATATGGATAAAGATGAAGAACTATTATATACAGTAATTCTTAATAGATGCTTGGCTAATTTTTGTGCTGATAAATGTGTTGTTAATTCTGTTAATGTTAAATTTGATTATTGCGGATATGATGCAACACTAACAGGACAAACTGTTATTGAGGAAGGCTATTTACATTATGAGAATGATATTAAAGATAAAGAAATCCCTAATTTTATTATCGGAGAAACATTAAAACCTAATAATAAAATTGAGGAAAAAGAAACTAAACCAAAGGAAAATGTAACTGAACAGGAATTAAATAAATTCTTTGAAAATCCTTTTAAGAATGAGTTGAATGATAAAGAAAATACAGATGAAGATTACAAAAACATTTTAAATGGTGTTGAAATCGGAACACCTGCAACTCGTTCTTCTACAATAGAAAAATGCAAAAAAATAGGGTATATTACCTCAAAGAAGAACTCATTAATTATTACCGAAAAAGGAATTTCTTTTATTCATATATTAATGAAATTAAATATCAATTTATGGTCTGAAAAAACTGCACTATTATCACAGAACTTGAAACAAATTTATAAAGGAAACAAAACTATTAAAGAAATCGTTTCTGATGCAGAAACAGAAGTTAAAGAAATTATTTCAAGCAATGTTGATATAAGTAACGAAGTTAAAAACACAAAAGAAGTAATTGGATATTGCCCTATTTGTGGAAAACCTGTTTATGAAAACTCAAAAGCATTTGGGTGTAGCGGATATAAAGACGGATGTAAGTTTACTATATGGAAACAAATCAGTGGTAAAAAGATTACAAAGTCTGTTGCTGAACAGTTGCTTAATAATATCGGTAAACCTACAAAAAAGATGAAGGGATTTATAAGCAAAAAAGGTTCTGAGTTTTCAGCAAAATTAGTACTTGGAAAGGATGGAAAGATTAATTTTATTTTTAATTAATTAAAATATCTTGACATTTACTTACAAAAATTTATAATAATAAATAGAGAGAATTAGGATATTAGTGTGTTCTTTTCTCTCTATTTTTGTTTACTTATATTTATAAATTTGCCTCGCAGAGCTATCGGGTTTTAGGGGATTTCCCCTAACAAGTTCTGGTGTTGTTATATAACAACACCCTGCTTGCGATAGGGATTTACCAAGTTTTGCATCCCTATCGGGAACGGTTTTACCGTTCCATATATGGCTAAAGCCATATTTAGTTAATAATAAAGAAGGTGATTCTTTTGTTTAAGTTTTATACGATTATAGAATCTGTTGAACTTTTAAGACAAAAAGGCATAAATATTAAAAGTGGGGATGATGTTTATTACAATGATGTGTATAAAGGAATGTGTATGTTACAGAAATATCATTCACACCTTCATTGGATAGATTATCAATATCGCTCTCCTCGGATTTCAGAATCAGGAATTGAATGGCTTGAAAAAGTATATTTTAATTCTAACGATTCTTTTAAAAAGAATGATATTGTTTTCTTTGAGAAAAAAATAGAAGATATGATTTTGTTTTGCAAAGAAAATCATATCCACTACAAATTAAGAAATTTATTTTATAAAGATGTTACGATAAAAACATTTGCATATATTGTGCATAGAAAGAAAAGAGATATTCAGAAAATATTATCTGATTTGCCACCAGAATTAAGAAATAAATATTATTATTACAATTCACAAAAGTATATTGAAAAAGATGCGGCAAATAAAATTTGCAAGCTCTATTTTCAAAAACGATATATAGAATATTTAGAAAAAAATTATTGTAGATTAAAAAAGTTAGTAGGTGAATATGATGAAAAATCGAGAATTAAAAAATGACAGGCAAAAAATGTATACAATAATGTTTACTGAGGAAGAACGAAAATTACTTGAAGCAAAGGCACAGGCATATAATTACAGATATTTATCTGATTATATCAGAGATTGTGCAATTTATGAAAGTGTTATTCAAATTAATATTGATTATACTGAATCAGTAAATAATCTGTTTCAGCAGTATATTGATGAAATAAAAAAATTTACAAAAGAAGTGCGTAGAATCTTAAAATGGGACACTACAACTTCTGCTGAAGAAAAAGAAATTATCCAACAAGCTCTTTACAGAGTTTATTCTCAAACAAAATCTTTAAAAAAATCTGTAAACGATAACATAAATGTTGAGGTAATTGAAAAAGAATCTAAAAAGAAATTATATAATAAAAAATTGCAAGAACTAAACAAAACAGCAAAAAAAGTACTTAATGAGGTGAAGAAATAAGATTATGGAAAGAATAGTTTGTAAATTCAAACAGTATTATTTTTACGGTACACAAAAAGACTGTCCATTATATGAGCGTTGTTCTACATTGCCAAGACTACCTAAAAGACCATTACCAGCATCTTTATGGGGGCTTAATTCTGTGTATAGATTTGTCTATGCAGTTCCTTTAACAGATAAAGAAAAGAATATTATGCTTTACATAAGGATGAAATTAATGCCAGAAGAAGAGAAAAAAGAAAGTTGAACAAATTAAGTAATAGCTTGTCAGAAGCCACATAGGAAGATTTTGCTGAAAAAAGGTAATTTTATATAATAAAATAAAAAAATACTTAAATAAGCCGTTAAGAAGCACTCAGACGTATTAAAGGAGTGATATTTATGCCATATGTTAAAAGAAAAGCACATTATGGGAATGTCTCAGATTTAATAGATTATATTATGAATGATGATAAAACAGATGATGGACTGTTAGTAACAGGAATTAATTGTAATGCACAATTAGCTGTTACACAATTTAATGCTACACGGCAGAAATATCATAACAGAGGAAAAAGAACTGCATATCATCTCATACAATCATTTGCACCAATGGATAACATTACACCTGAACAGGCACACGAAATAGGAATCAGAATGTGTGAAGAATTGTATCCAAATTTTCAATGTGTTGTAACTACGCATATTGACAGAGGACATATTCATAACCATATTGCTATTAACTCTGTTAATCTTTCTGGAAGAAAACTCAATGATAAAAGGAATGATGATAAAGAAGGGCTATATGCCGCCAGAAATAAAAGTGATGAGATTTCTTCTGAATATGGCTGTTATATATTGCCCAAAACTACTTTTAAATTCAAAAGTAGTAATAATAAAAGTGAAATCTATCGTTATTATAAACATAAAACTTGGAGAGATACAATCGCTTTGCAAATGAAAGAATTAAAGTTTAAGTGTAAATCTTTAGATGAGTTTATTATAAAACTTTTTGAATTGGGTTATGATGTAAAATTTGGAAAATATATAGCAATAAAGCTACAAGGAAAAGAAAGGTATGTTAGGCTTAAAACTATCGGTGAAGAATATTCAGAAGAAAATCTTAGATTATATTTTGAAGGAAAATCACCTTTGTTAAAAAATGCTTCAAAAGAATATGAAGAAACAGAATTTAATAAAAGATATGTTAGAACATATAGAGAAATTCAGGCTTGTTTACTTGTTACCACTGGTTTTTCTGCAAAAAACAGCGGTTATCCAAAATTTCAAGATGCTATACAGAAAACAATGTCTCAGTCAAGTAAAATACAGGCTCTTTTGGATGTGCTTCAAGCTGAAAATATAAATAGTTTTGATGACTTACAAAATAAAATTGAGGGATATAATGAACAGATATATGAAGCAAATAAAGAAATAAAGAAAATAGAAAAACAAAATAAATCTTTGCTTGAAAGAATTGAAAAGGCTCAAGAGTTTATTTTTCTTACAAAAGAATATAAATATGTTGAGTATTATAAAAGTCTTGATTCTTCATATACTATTCCTGAAGAAATGAAATATTATGAAAAAATAAGAGATGAGCTTGGAATTACATCTATAGATGAAGCAAAGCAAATAATTATTGAATCAAGTGGAATTAGAAAACAAATCAACAGTTTAAGAAGTGAAGTTTATGATTTACAACAAAAACTTTTTAGGCTTGATTTGATGAAAGAAAAGGAATTACTAAAATCAGACTTGTTTATTCATAATATAAAAGTTGGTAATAACAGGATTGATTACAAAAATAGTACTAAGGATAGATGGTGTATTGAATTACCATATTCAAGAAATACTTTTGTTTTCATAGATAAAAAACTATCAACATTTAATCATAAATATGGATATAACACATTATTCCTTATTAATGATAAGAAATATGATATTTATGTAAAAGGTGATGATGGTAAGTTAGTCAAAGATACATATTTGTCTGGTGAACAGCTTGATAGACTGGTTGCGGACTTAAAGAAAGAAAATACGCAAAAACATAAGGAAGAAAACATTAATTTTTCTTCCCCGAATCTCCCTCAATAGTTGAATTTTCTAATGCGTACCTAATACAGCGATTAATAATTTCATTAATTGATAATCCTGTTCTTTGGTGTAAACTTCTTAAATCCTGCATAATATCTTCCTCAAAACGAGTTGTAAATTGAATGTAATTTTTAGAACTTTTCTTTCTAAATGATAATCCCATCATATAATCCTCCTCTAACTATTATTATTAATAATAGCTGATATACTTATTCAAAGATATATTCAAGAGTGAATATATGAATATACTCATAATTGACATTTAATGTAAAATATTGTATAATTATGGTATAAGGAGATGAGGACAATGCTTTTAGGATTCCCACAATACACACCAGAAAATTTATGTGTACTAATGATAATGTTTGTTATTTCTCTATTAATATATTTTATTAACGAATTTATAGAATACAGAAGATTCGTAAGAAATTATTACAACGGAACATTAAGATTTGTAAGAGGTAAACTTTTATAAAGTTTACTTCTTTTTTTTATTATTTTTGATTTTCATTCATTCGTTCAATATTCTTTGATTGAATGATAACTATAATATAATATAAATTTAATTATAATATTATAATAATTTAATATTAATGCACATATTTATCATCTCATTATTAGCAATCAAATTATTAGTAACCAAAAATGGGTTTGTGAATAGTAAATAAATAAAACATTAAAATGTTAATAAAACTTATGCAATATGACGATAATATATTAAAAACAAAAATAACTATTGACATTCTGATTTCAAATAACTATATTGAAAATAGTAAGATGGGAGACTTTAAAATGAATGATGTTAAAGATAGTATTGAATACACCTCAGATTTACCACAATTCTCAACAATACCAACAAACTTATTAAGAGATAAAAGATTATCCGCAAGAGCAAAAGGAATATATGCGGTTATATTTGACTTAATATCCTTAGCAAAAGCCTTTCCAGATAATCCTACACTGAAAGTTACAAATAGTAAAATATTGGAAACTTGTACTGAAGGAAGAAAAGCACTTAATTCTGCAATTCAGGAATTGAAGGAAAATGGATATTTAATATTAAACAAACAAAGAAATCCAATAGGAAAAGGATATTATATCTATTCCTATAAATTGCAAGCAACACCTATTCCTGTTGAGAAGATTGAAAAAAATAAAGAAGTTAAAAATAACAAACATAAGAACAATACAAAAGAAGAGCTATCTGTAAGATATAAAAAAGTATTGGAATATGTTAATACTAAAATAGTTTACCAAAGTTGGCAAAATAAAACATTAGGTGAAGTTCTTGATTACAATCAAACTTGTGATGAACCCGATGTTTTTGATATAATGGTTAGAGATGTTGTAGAAAGTATTCGAGACATAATTGTAGAAGTAATAACAACCAAGAGCGATTATATTAAAATTGCTGGTTACGATAGAAATATAAACGAAGTGAAATCTTCTTTTGAAAAGATAGATAATTCTACTATTACATATATTTTAAATTCACTCTTTTCTGCTGGTTATTTTACAGGAGAATTAGAAGTTACTAATATGCACAATTATTTGTTAGCAACAATATATAATGCTTCTAAAGCATATCGTGCTAATCATAGGCTGTCATTATCTCAACAATTAATTTATTAATAAACTTAAACAAATTCCCATCTTATTTTATTGTTTAAGTTTTTAGGCAAGCTGAAATATGCTTGCTTTTTTTTGTACTTATAAATGTTAATAATATGTAAACAATCCAACAAATGTATTGACAATACTTATAAAAGGCTATATTATGTTTATGTAGTGAATATGACATTGTAGGTCTGTAAGCTGAAATAGCACAACGGTAGTGCAATCGCCTTGTAAGCGATAGGTTGTAAGTTCAAATCTTACTTTCAGCACCAACTTGAATGAAAGGAAATCAATTTCTAAGCAATAAAAGAAAAGCATAAAAAGTTAATATATTCCTTTTACTAAACTCTCTCTACACCGCTTTTCTTTTTTATACCTCTTGCTCTAAAAAGCAGGAGGTATTTTTTTGTTATACAACCTGCACAAAAAAGAGAGCAATACTTTAGTGAAAATGCGAATAGACAAAGTAAACCCACGGGTGTATAATATAGGTAAGAGATGAGGGAAAAGTGAATACCGAACCACATCTCTTAATTTGCTTTTAAGGAGTAGAAAGAATGAATATACCCAAGTATGTAATTGATTTGATGAGCCGTGCAAAATATAACTATACATCAAGCGGTAACAATTACGCCGCAGGTTATACAGTTGATATTGCAAAGTATTCTCATTACGAAACAGCAGATACATTCTGCAAAGAAATTGATAGACTACAAAAATGGGTAGAAAGACAAAGCGGTGAAATGATAATTATAAGCCGTCCAATTTTGACACAACATACATTTATGCAATATGCTACTGTTACAATCTTTGACCCTGTAATGCAAAAAATTGAGAAATATATTGAAAAATAAAAAGGAGAACACAAAATGAAAGTAAAAGAATTTTTAAATAAGTGTATGCCAAATGACACGATGAACATTTCTATTGACAGTTACGGCAAACCTATTCAAACATTAAAGCCGAGACAAATAAGAGTTTATGGTGAATATGTAAAAAAAGAAATATTGCAAGCAACTGTATTATCATTTCAGCTCAAAGATGATGTGATTATCATAAACATAGCGATAAAGGAGTTGTAAAAATGAAACTTAATAGTAGAACTCAATTTATAAATCTTAAAAAAGGACAATGGATTGAAAACGAAAATGGGATTTTTGAAGTTACAAGAGAATATCAAGAATTACAAAGTGCAATTGGTCTTGCAGAAGTGATTTTTGATAACGAAGATGGCACTAAATATCATTTAGAAGACGAGAACCCATATACCACATTTTATGATGTAAAAGGAAGTTATATTCTAAATTAAGAAATGAATTAGACAAATGACTAAAAAAGGAGAAAATAGAAATGAGTAAAAGACAGTTTCAAGTTGGAGACAAATTTCTTCTTTATTATTGTGGAAGAAAATACCCTTATGAAGTTAAAGAAATAAATGGAAGCCTTTTTTTAGTACAAGATAGCCCAACACCATTAGGAACACCTTTAACTTCAATTCCCGTAGAAGAATATGAAGATTATGATAAAGAATATGGATTCACCAAAGTAGAAGCATAATGAGAGAAATGAGAATTAATGAGCTATAAACTTAATCCAGTAAGAGATTATAATACCTATGCTATGGAATATATAGGTACAAGTAAAAATTCGATACTTGTATTTGAAGGAGCTGATGGAAACGGTGTAAAAATAGATAGCGTACCGCTTTTTTATGATGATTACTATCCAGACTTTTTTGCAAACATCGTAGACGAAAATGCAAAAATAGATTCAAGGTATAAACCTGTTGCAAAATTCAATGATTGGCTTAAAATTTTTGATGATACAAAACTCACTCAAAAATATGAAGGTGAAGTATTTATTATTTATACGTATCAAAGATGGTGTATTATTCAAATTATAAATCAAGTTAAAAGGAGCAAAATATATGAATCTTTTTCGAGGTATATCACTAAGTGTGGGGAGTAGTTGTTTCCTATTTTTTGTTTGTTCAGTAGAAGCAATTTTTTCAAGTTATTTTTACATTCCTTTATTATCATTTGCCTTCGGAGTGATATTTACCGTTGTAGGTTTTGATACTCTTATTCCCAAGAAACAAACCAAAAGTAAGAAAGGGGATGATGAATTTATAAGAAGGTTAAATAAAACAAAAGATTTTTATGATACGTATAAGTTGTCGAAAGAGTTGAGGAAAAATAAATGAATTTTTTAAAAAGATGTCCGTTTTGTGGTAGCAAGATGTGGATAGAAAACAAAGCAAATATAACATATTTTAAATGCTTGTTTTGCAGTGCAGTTATTAACTTTGAATGTGCTGATGATGAAATTGAAGCCATACAACATTTTAACAGAAGAGAAAATCTTCTTCGCTAATAAAAACCTAAACATTACATTAATTTTTTTGATGTGATGTTTATTTTTGTCTTTTTCTAATAATTATGTTATAATGTTTACTGATATATTAATTTTACAAAGAACAATGGGAGCGTGAATTAGAATGAAATATTTTATAAATGAAAACAATGAAAAAATATATTTACCGATTGCGATAGATAAACATAATCGGCGGAGAAAAAACGATGGCTTTGGATTTGCAAGGCAAAGATTATTTACTTGAGCCAGAGGAAGTATTAGAGGATAAAGATTACAAATATTATTATATATTAGGTTGCGAATGGATAAACAATGAGTGGTCTAAACCGTTTTATTATGAAAAATTAGAGAAATCCACAATTGATGGAGTGAATTGGTGTGTTTCACTTATTTTAAAAGAAGATGCTAAAAAATTTAACACGCAGGAAGAAGCGGAAGAAGAATTAAAATATATAAATCAAAAAGTAAAAGATAATCCTAATTATTATGATGAATCAACAGGAATGTTCAAATTAAAACTTGAAATAGCACAAGAATGAAAATTGAATATAGTTATCTTTATTATTATAATTAGCACAGGGAATTTGGAAAGAACCCTGTGTTTTTTTATGGGCAATTAATTAGAGATACATAAGAAAAACCTCTTTCCCAAACAGGGAAGGAGGTGATAACATTGGATAAAAATGTCCTTGAAAAAAGATTTGATGCGTATATAAAAAAGACAATAACAAACACAGTCATTAATTATAAAAAATATGAAAATAGAAAGAGACACAGAGAAATATCTTTGGAGTTAGTAAACGAAAAAGATACATCTGTGCCTTTTTTATTTACTCTTTATAATAGTCTTGAAGATTATTTTGAAAATGAAAAGTTATATACAGTAGTATCAAATCTTAAAGAAATACAAAAGAAAGTGCTTGAAATGCGAGTATTGCAACAATGTTCTTATGATGAAATTGCAAACACACTTAATAAAAGTAATAGCAGAATCAGGAGCATTTATTCTGAAACAATTAAAGAAATAAAAAATAAAATGAAGGAGTAATAAAAATGTTAGTTGATGAATTATTAAAAGCAAATAAACGGTGATATAGAATCGACAAATAAGATAATTAGCCAATATAAAAGTTTTATTTATTTTACTATGAATAAATATCATATTGAAAATCAAAAAGACTGCTATGAGATGGTCGAAGAAAGAATATTAAAAAGTATTTTTAAATTTTTTCAAAAAACGGACAAATCGAATAACTGAGTTGTCTTTATAGATAGAGAAGTAAATAAAACTTCACAGTACATTGAAAAATACATTCTTCTTATTATTAATAATAAGAGAGAATTGTCATATCAGAAAATACAATACGTTCTTGTTTCAGCGAGCTGCAAGAAGTTGAAAGTTGATTCTTCTTTATTATTAAAAAATAAAGAAACAAATAGCAAATATAACGAGCGAAAAAGCAGTTTTAGTGCAAACTGTGTTGGCGATGACCTGAAATAAGGATAATGATACTTCAACATTTTTTTAGTGTTGCCAGTCGAATGAGGGTGGAGGTGAGATTCCTATGCAAGTTCACAACTTGGTTGTATTTTCTTATTCTTAAATTTTTTAGACAAATGTCTAAAATGAGGTGATTATATGCATAAAGAGTGGATAATTGTAGAAAACAATGAATATAAAAATAATCCAAGATTAGCAAAACCAGAAAAAATAGCAGTTCTTGATGGAAGTAATGATGCTTATGAAAATTTAACAGAAGAATTAAAAGAAACAGGAAAAAATGCTTTTAACCTTAATTCCTATTCAAAATATTTTAATATAGATAAACTTCCAAGAGAATATTATAAAAGTTATAGAGAAAATGAAAAATTTAATTTTAGAAAAGGAGAAGACAATGGAAAAGAAAAATGATTCAAATATAGATAAAAGAAAACTTGAACAAAATCAAAATGTAACAAAAGAATATGCCGTTTCATATGCTATGCTTGCTTATAATAATTTACATCCGAATGGTGATGTTGAAAAGTTCGCATTAAAAATGGTTGAAATCATTAGGGCTATGAAACCTAAATATGCTGTAAAACAAGCAGATAAATTATTGAAATAATTAAAAATTAACTTGCGAATAATGACAAAATATGATATATATTGAAAGGCGGTGTTCTTAGTGAGAAATCTTGGAAAAATTGTATTGTTTTCAAGAGATGACATCTGTGAACTTTTCGGAATTGGAGCTGAAAGTGTGCAAACTCTTTTTTACAATGAAGAGTTTCCAGCCATTAAAGTTGGTAGATATTGGTATGTTGAAGAAAATGCTTTAATTAATTATTTACAGGAAAGACATATTTTAGCAGACCTTAGAGCCAACAAAAAATACAGGTAACACTGTACCGTTTATTCAATGATTTTGTCATTTATTCCTTTAAGGAGGAATATATGATATGAAAAAACTGATAGAAGGTAAAGATTACTCAATTCACGAGTATGTTACTAAAAACACAAAAAAAACATTGAATATGCCTATGTGTCCTACTTGCAAAAAGTGCAATAACAGAAAAGTTTGTCTTAACAGACGTACTCTTTACACAATGAAAAAATGTCGGAGTGTGTAACAATTGTACCGACAAAGATAATTGTGATAAATTTTATATTTACAAAAGATATTCTGCTGAATTACTTAGTCTTGGAAGAGATGAAAAAGGGCAACTTATTAGAAAACAATTTATTGGTAAAACAAGAGATGAAGCATACCAGAAACTTCTCGATTATGTTAATGGCGTTTCTAAAGGAAAACAAAACACAAAAAAAGAAGTTTATACTATTGTTTCATTAGCTACAGAGTATGAACAGAAGCGTTTTGATAACGGTGATATAAAGGCTAATTCTTTTGTAAGGCTTAAACAAACCATAAAAACAGTTGGTACATATAAGTTTGCAAATATACCTATTAAAAATGTTAAAAGAAATCAAATAGAAAACTTTTTGCAAAATGAAAGATATAAAGCAACTGAAACATTAAAAAAAGAATTTAGATTAGTCAAAAGAGTTTTTGCTTTAGCATATAAAAAGCACCTTATCTCTGAGAACTTTTTTGTAGGAGATGAGCCTATTACTTGCCCAAGTAGTTATAAACCTAAAGAAAAAGTTGAAGCGTTGTCTCGTCAAGAAGAATATCTATTAACAGAATATTTAAAACGACATTCTTCTAAATATAAATATATAATTCTTTTAGCATTATATACAGGTATGCGAGTTGGTGAAATATTAGCATTATCACCTTCTGATATTAGATTCTATGAAGGTGAATATGGAATTATATATGTTCACAGGACATTAACTCAAAACAAAGATGGTATTAATATAATTGGAGACACAACAAAGACTGAATGTGGTACAAGAATTATACATCTTACTTTATTTTCAAGAAATGTTTTAAATAAAGCATTAAAAGAAATGAAGGCAAATAAATATAATGTTATATTTATTGATGATGATAAAGATTTGTTTACTACAGGACAAGTAAATTCAGCATTTAAAAAAATTTGTAAAAATGCAGGTATTAGAGTAATAGAAGGTAGCCATAAAAAGTATAGTCAAACAAAGGGAGTGTATTATTGCAATTGTAAAACAAGCAAAGTACATTTTCATATGCTTAGACATACTTTTGCTACTCGTTGTATTGAAGCGGGTATTGAAATACATATCCTTCAAGTTATTTTAGGGCATAAAAGTATTACAACAACTGTTGATACTTATGGGCAAATTTATGAATATTTAAAGCAAAAAGAATTAAGTAGATATACCGATTATATGTCAAAAACAAATGAAATGTTATCAAGGAACATTAATAATTTTGAAAAAGAATTTATTTATAGTTATAAATGATAAAATTTGTAACCGTGTTACAAATTTAGGTAATGCTTAAAAAGCTCTTTATATAGCACATCTTAAAGGATTATTTACTGATAAGAGGAGCCATAAAATAGCAGATAAGAAATTATCTGTTATTTTTTTGTTTGTTCGCTAGTAAATATATTAAAAGTATTATATAATTACCGTTGAAGATTACATACAATCAAAAAAATTAAGGAGAATTTATGAATACTACAATTTATTTAGTAAAACATGCTGATGAACTAAAAGAAACTGGAATAAAAAATACTAATGATACTACACAATTAATGAATGAAAAATATATTTTATCAGTAAAAGGAGAGGAACAATCAAAAAAATTAAGTGAAAACCCTGAATTAAATAATATAGATGTTCTATGGTCTAGTAGTTATGCAAGAGCAAAAGCTACTGCCAAATACATAGCATATAAAAATAATATTGATATAAATATTGATTCTAATTTAAATGAAAGAAAATTAGGTGATTTAAAAGATTTATCAGAATGGATGAAAAATAAAACAATTGGAGTAGTACAAGCATATTTACAAGATAAAAAATGGAAAGCAAGAGAAGGAGAAAGTTGCGAAGAAGGAACAAAAAGAGTTACAGATTTTTTACAAAAGATATTAAAAGAAAATATGGGAAAAAGAATAGTATTAGTAAGTCATGGAGCATTAATTACATTTTTATTAACAAATTGGTGTACTTTAGATGAAGAAATGAAGCTAGTATTCAATAATAAAGTAATAGAGATAAAAGAACCAAGTATTACAAAAATGACTTTTGAAAAACAAAAATTAATAGGTATTGATTCTATTGACATATAAAAATAAAGTGGGAAAGTATTACAGGTGCTTTCCTGCTTTTTTAAACATAAAAAAATATGTGCATTACAGGTACAAATACGAGTCTGTACATTACATAGGCTTATAAATAAATCAAGATTTATCTTATATAACAATAGAAAATCAATCTTTAAAAATAGCAAGAGTAGCCAAAGTATCACCCAATTGAGTAAAAAGAGCAGCCAAAATAGCTATTTCATCTGCAGACTTATCATCAGCTATTTCACATGCAAGCAAAGAAACAAAATTAACAAAAGCGCAAGGATTCATAAAACCACACTCCAGATACCATATATTAAAGTATATGAAAATTAATATAAAATGTTAAAAATCTCTAAATAGGGACTGCTCCTGCAAAGACATTAAAGAAAACTTCATATAAAATTAAGAAAAAATAAATACTATTTTCTCAGGACATATGATAAACTAGAACTAAAGAAAAGGAGGAGAAAAAATGTCAGAGAAAATTTTAAAATGTGAAAGATTAAACAAAAAATTTGGCAAAAAGCAAATACTAAAAAATGTTTCTTTTGAGATAGACCAAGGAGACATATTAGGATTTATAGGACCAAATGGAGCAGGAAAAACAACGACAATAAAATTAATATTAGGATTACAAAGTATAACAGAAGGAAAAGTAGAAATAAATGGATTTGATATAGAAAAACAATTCACAAAAGCAATCAGTAAAGTAGGAGCAATAGTAGAAAATCCAGACTTATACATGTATCTATCAGGATATGACAATTTAAAACTAATTGCTAATATGTATAAAGGAATAGATGATAAAAGAATAAAGGAAGTTGTGAAATTAGTAAAACTAGAAAATAGAATAAAAGATAAAGTATCAAAATATTCATTAGGAATGAGACAAAGATTAGGAATAGCACAAGCAATTTTGCATAAACCAAATTTACTAATTTTAGATGAGCCAACAAATGGATTAGACCCAGAAGGTATAAAAGAAATGAGAGAGCTTTTGATAAATTTAGCAAAAAATGAAAAAATGGCAATTCTAATATCTAGCCATAATTTAGCAGAACTTGATAATTTATGTAATAAAGTTTGTATTATAAAAAATGGAGAAATTATAGAAACAAGTGGAATATCAGAAATCAAAAAAGAAGCAAGAGCAAATTACAATTTATTTGAAATAGATAATACTAAAGAAATAAAAGAATTATTACCAGGAGCAATTATAATAGATAGTAATAGATTTAAAATTGATGCAGTAAAAGAAGAAATACCAGAAATAGTGGAATTACTTGTAAATAATAAAATAGCAATTTATGAAGTAAAGAAAGAAGAAAAATCATTAGAAGAAGCATTTTTTGAAAAGACAGGGGGTAATGTAATTGAGTAGTTTAATAAAAAATGAATTAACAAAAATTTTTAAGAAAAAAGCAATTTACATCTTATTATTTGTAACATTAGCATTTATAATTTTATCAAATTGTATATATAAATATTTTTATGGAAATTCAAGCTATTCATATTATAGTGATAGCTATGTAGAATATGCAAAACAAGAAATAAATAATTTAGACCCAGATAAACCAAGTGATACAAAAATGTATATAGAATATAAAACAGTAATAGATGTAAATGAAATGATGAAAGAATATAGTAGTGATGCATGGCAAATACAAATAATTGCATCAACAGTAGAAGCATATGTAAATGAAAGAAACACATATTTATATGGAGCAGAAAAAAACGAAGAACAAGCAAATAAAATAAATGAACAAATAAACGAATTATCAAATAGACTAAAAAATGATGATTGGAGATATTTTGCAAATGAAGAATTACAAAAAGCAGAGGAAAAATTAAAAACATTAGAAGATGAGAAAAACACAACAGAAGATAAGCAAAGATTAGAATCATTAGATTTAGAAATTGAAACTGCTAAAATAGACTTAGAAGTAGCAAAATATAGAGTAGATGAAGATATAAAATATGGATATGATTATATGAATATAGCTTTATCAAATTACAAAGAACAAAGTTATATGGTATCACAAGTAGAAGCTTCAAATGAAGAATTATCATACCAAGAAGAAAAAGATTATAAACAAGCAATAGAAGATAAAGAAATAAGTAAATATATAATAGAAAGTCATGAAGATATCAACAAAGGAAATGATTTAAGAGGAATACTTTCACGTTTCTTTAGTGAATTTGGATTATTCATAATAGTTATTGTAATAATGATTGCTGGAACCATAGTAAGTGAAGAATTCAATAAAGGAACAATAAAACTATTATTAGTTAAACCATATAGTCGAAATAAAATATTACTATCAAAATTCATTACAATATTAATAATGATAGTATTCTCAATTGCTGTAATAGTAGGTATGGAATTAATAGTTGGAGGAATTATATTTGGATTTGATAGTTTATCAATACCAATATTAGAATATAACTTTAATACAAATATGTTAGAAGAAATAAATGTATTTGTATATTTAGGAATACAAATACTTGTACAATTACCAATTATAATACTACTTGCAACATTATCATTTGCATTAAGTACCATATTTACAAACGCACCAGTAGCTATAGCATTACCACTACTAGGATATATGGGTGCAACAATAATAAATCAGTTAGCAATACAATATAATATAGGATTTTTAAGATATTTTGTAACATTAAATTGGGATTTTAGCCAATATTTATATGGAAGTATGCCATTAATGGAAGGTTTAACGCCAATATTCTCTGCAATTATTTGTATAGTATATTTCATAATTATGATAATACCAACATTTGTTATATTTAAAAAGAAAAACATAAAAAATATATAGGGGACGTTCCTTCAATCCCTAAAATTAGGGATTAAAGGGACGGACCTTAAAATATAAAAAAGAGTAAAAATTTTTAAGAACATTTTTGAGTAATGAAAAGAGGGAGCCTATTTCAGGACACCCTCTTATGATTTATTATATGGGAAAGCTTCAAAAGTTCTGGACAAAATGTGCCACAAAGTAGCCCAATTCTTTATCATATTTCTGATATTGAAAAAAATATAAAAAAGTGATAAAGTAATATCATGTATAAATAATAATAAGGAGTAGATAATGCAAGAAGGAAATATAGGAGTATTTGATTCAGGGATAGGAGGAGTAACAGTACTTCGAGAAATAATAAAATTATTACCGAATGAAAATTATATATATTATAGTGATTCAAAAAACAACCCATATGGAGATAAAACAAAAGAAGAGATAATAAAAAGATGTGAAGAAATATTTAAACTTTTATTAAGTAAAAATTGTAAGACAGTTGTAATTGCTTGTAATACAGCTAGTAGCATAGCTTCCAATTATTTAAGAGAAAAATATAAAAATATTCCAATAATTGCAATAGAACCTGCATATAAAATGGTATATGATTATGCTTATGATAAAGAAACATTAGTAATGGCAACTAAAGGAACTATAGAAAGTGAAAAATTTAATCTACTATATCATAAATATGACAATCATAAAACAAAGCTTTTAGAATGTGTAGGTCTTGCGGATGTGATAGAAGAAGGAAATGAGAGTAAAATAAAAAATTATTTGGAAAGAAATATAGGTCAATATAAAAGAAAAATAGAAAATGTAGTTTTAGGATGTACCCATTATCCTTTGATACAAAAAGAAATTAACCAAGTATTAGGTGGAAATGTGAGATTTTTTAATGGAGCAAATAGATTATCTGTTCATCTAAAAAGTGTTTTAGAAGAAAATGAATTAATAAACAAAGCAGATGAAAATGGAAAAATAGTATTTATAGATTCATCAGAGAAACCGGAAAAAGAAAAAAGATTTTACAAGTTCTTAAAGGAGGAAGATTTATGAAAATAAAAAAAGTAGGAATCTCAATAATAATAGTTTTATTGGTAACATTATTTTTTAGAGGAAATAATGTAAAGGCAGTAGAAATACCTAAAAACATAGAGAATATAACGAATGAAGAAATATTAGAAATTTATGACCAGATAACAGAAGAATATACAAATGATGAAATTGCAAATATGATATTAGAAAATAAAGATAAAATATCAGAAGAAGCGGGAGTAAGTGAAGATGTAATAGATGCAGGAGCAGAGTTTATAAGAAACACAGATCAAGAAGAAATAAGGAATATCTTAGAAAATGATGAAAATATAAACGAAATAAGAAAAAGCTTGCAAGAAGGAAGTTCACCAGGAGAAGCAGTAGAAAATGCAATAAACAATACAACAACATCTCAAAAAGTAGGATTAGTTTTTAAAATTTTACTGGCAAATAATACTGTAAAAGCAGTTCTTTGGGTAATTGTGATATTATTTATATATTGTACAATAACAAGATGGATTATATACAAAAAAGCAGGAAAAAATGGATTTGCAGCAATAATACCATTTTATAGACAAGTTACAATGTATAAAATATGTGGATTATCACCATTTCTTATGCTACTTTGGCTAATACCTATATTTGGATGGATTGCAATGTTTATAATAGCTATTATGAAAAGAATACTTTTATCAGAAAACTTTGCAAAAGGTGGACTATTTGGAATAGGATTAATAATACTACCTCCAATATTCCAGTCTATACTAGCATTTAATAGGAATATAGAATATGAAGGAGAACAATAAAGGGGACGTTCCTTAAATCCCTAAAATTCGGGATAATGGGGACGGACCTTTGGAAGTTTACCATTTTGGGG
>CALXXK010000003.1 GCA_944392675.1 uncultured Clostridia bacterium | reverse complement strand
ATATACATCTTGCATTCCTTTCTTTGATAATTTATATAATGGTGGTTGAGCAAGATAAACATTTCCATTTTCTATTAGAGGTCTCATATATCTAAAGAAAAATGTTAATAAAAGTGTACGGATATGTGCTCCATCGACGTCAGCATCGGCCATTATTATAACTTTTCCATATCTTATTTTTGTTATGTCAAAATCTGCACCAATTCCTCCACCTACTGCTACTATTACTGGATTTAGTTTATCATTTCCATATATTTTATCTGCTCTTGCTTTTTCTACATTTAACATTTTTCCCCATAGTGGAAGTATTGCTTGGAATTTTCTGTCTCTTCCCTGTTTTGCACTTCCTCCTGCTGAATCTCCTTCTACTATATATACTTCACATTCATCTGGATTTTTGCTACTACAATCTGCTAATTTTCCTGGTAATGTGCTCGTTTCTAAATTACTCTTTTTTCTTACTAATTCCCTAGCTTTTCTTGCGGCTTCCCTTGCTCTTGAAGCACTTATACATTTTTCCAAAATAGCTTTTGCTACAGTAGGATTTTCCTCTAAAAACGTTGATAGTGCTTCATTTACCATACTTTGTACTACACCTGTAACCTCGCTATTTCCTAGTTTTGTTTTAGTTTGTCCTTCAAATTGAGGTTCTTTTACTTTTACTGAGACAACTGCTGTTATACCTTCTCTTATATCTTCTCCTTGTAGATTACTATCTTTTTCTTTTAATATATTATGACTTCTTGCATAATCATTGAAAACTTTTGTTAATGCTCTTTTAAATCCTTCAAGATGAGTTCCCCCTTCTATTGTATTTATATTATTAACAAATGTATATATATTTTCTGAATAACTTGATGTATATTGAATAGCTATTTCTACTGGTACTTCCCCATCTTTTTCTATATATATTGGTGTCTTATGTAATTTTTCTTTATTCTTATTTAGATATTCTACAAAAGAGATTAGTCCTCCTTCATAACAAAATTCAGCTTTTTTAGGTTCTTCTCCTCTTTTATCTTCTATAGTTATTTTTAGACCTTTTGTTAAAAATGCTATTTCCCTAAATCTTTTTTCTAAAACTTCATATTCATAATTTAAACTTTCAAATATAGTATCATCAGCTAAAAATCTTACTTTAGTTCCTGTACCTTCGGCATCTCCTATTCTTTCAAGTTTTCTAATCGTTTTTCCTTTTTCAAAATACATTTGATAAAGTCCGCCATCTCTTTTTATTGTAACTTCCGTCCAGTTGGATAATGCATTAACTACAGACGCACCTACTCCATGTAAACCTCCAGAAACTTTATAACCACTATCTCCTCCAAATTTTCCACCTGCGTGTAAAACTGTGTATACTGTTTCTGCTGTTGATATATGTGTTTTAGGATGTATTTCTACAGGTATTCCTCTACCATTATCAGTTACACTTATTACATTTCCTTCTTCTATAACTACATTTATTTCTGTACAATATCCAGCAAGTGCTTCATCAACTCCATTATCTACAATTTCATATACTAAATGATGAAGTCCTCTTATTGATGTGCTTCCTATATACATTCCTGGTCTTTTTCTTACGGCTTCTAGTCCTTCTAGAACTTGAATTTGGTCTGCACCATATTTATGATTGTATTTTTCCATTTCTATTCCTCCCTAGTTTTATTTGTATATTTTCTTTTGAAATTTATTTTTTATAAACTCTTCCACTTTTCACATTATATATTAAAATATTTTCATTTGCAAGTTTTATTTCTTCAGTACACGTAATTATTACTTGTGTATCTTCTATATTTTCTAAAAAATGTTTTTTTCTATTTCCATCCAATTCTGACATAAAATCATCTAATAATAAAATTGGATTTTCTCCTATTTCATCTTTTATTATATTTAATTCAGCTAATTTTAAAGATAATATAGCTGTTCTATGTTGCCCTTGCGAACCATAAATATCTAATTGTTTATCATTAATATATATAATAAAATCATCTCTATGTATTCCCTTTGTTGTGTAACCTTTTATTATATCTAATTTTCTTCTTTCTTTTAAATTTTTTAAATATTTTTCTTTACTATCACATTCCGTTAAATATTCTATCTCAATATTTTCTTTATTATCTGTTATTTTATTATGGATTTCTTTTATTTTATTTTTTATTTTTTCCATAAATTCTTTCCTATATTTATATACGTTTGTACCATACTCTATTAATTTTTCATCCCAAATCTCTAATAAATTTTCATCTTTATTTTCTTCCTTGATTTGTTTTAAATATTTATTTCTTTGTTCTAAGGTTTTTAAATATAAATTTAAATTATACATATAATTAGGTTTTAATTGACTAATCATTATATCTAAAAATCTTCTTCTTTCTTTTGGGCTTCCTTTTAAAATATTAATATCATCTGGCGTAAAAATTACAATATTAATATTCCCTAACAATTCACTTAATTTTTTTAACTTTATTCCGTTTAAATAAATATTTTTTTTATTTCCTAATTCTATTTTTATTTTACCTTCTCTATCTTTTTTATTATATTCAATTTCTATAATTGAATTATTTGAATCTAAATTTATCATTTCATTATCTTTTTTAGCTCTAAAAGATTTTCCCATACTAGATAAAAAAATAGCTTCTATTATATTTGTTTTTCCTTGTGCATTTTCTCCATAAAAAATATTTATATTTTTTTCTAAATCAATTTCTTCATTTTTATAATTTCTAAAATTATTTATTTTTATTTTATTTATCCACATATTATTCTCCATTTTTATTAATTTTTATATCTATTTTCTATTTATTTTTATTTTTTTATATGTTTTTCCACAATTTATAAACTCTTTTATTCTTTTTTTTTCTAATTTATTCTATTTTTTTCGATTTTTTTCAAATTTTTATTATTTTCTTTTTATTTTTAATTTAATTTTATTTAATAAATTATATTACTAAAAAATAAAAATAGCTTATTTTTAATTTTCGTGGCTCTATTTTTTCTTTGTTTTTTTATTTTTTCTAATTTATTCTATTTTTTTCTTTTTTTTTCTATTTTTTTTAATTTTTTTTATTTATTATTGTTTATCATTTATTAATTTATATTTTAATTAATTATTTTAAATCTTATTTATTTATTTAAATTAATTATTTTAAAATCTCTTTTTTATTTTCTGCTATTTTTTTATTTATATAATTTATTTTTTATTAATATATTTCACTTTTCTTTTATTTCCTATTTTTTTCGATTTTTTTCTTTTTTATTCTTTTTCTTTTGTATTATTACATATTTAATTATAAAAAAATTCTTAAATTTATTTTATTTTTCTTTAATTTTCTAATTAATTCTATTTTTTTCGATTTTTTTTGATTTTTTTTATTTTATAATAAATTTATATTATTATAAAATAAAAACTGCTTATTTTGGATTTTAAAGCTTCGTTTTTTCTTTCATTTTCTTTTTTTTTTCTAATTTATTCTATTTTTTTCGATTTTTTTGTTATTTTTTTATTAATTCTCAATATCCGTTATCCACAATGAAAAAACAAATTGTGGATAACTATAAAAAAATTCAAGTAATTTGTTTATAAATTTATTTTTAAATATAATAATGTTTTATATTTAAAAATAAAGGCAGAATTTTCTACCTTTAATCTTCTTTTAATCTAATTGGTAAAATCATATATGTATAGTCTTTATTATCAACTGATTTTATTAAACATGGTGATATACTTGTTCCAAATTCTATATATACTTCTTCATCATCAATAGCTTTTAAACTATCCAAGAAATATTTTGGATTAAATCCTGCTTCTAAATTTTTTCCTTCTGTTGAAACATATAATTCTTCTTTTGCATCTCCTGTTTGATTTGTACATGATATAGTAACTTTTCCTATGTCAACTTGTACTTTTACAGGATATTTCTTTTCTTTTTCAATTGTTGATGCTGAAATTAAACTTATTCTTTCAAAACTGTCTTGTATACTGTTTTTGTTTACTCTTATTCTTGTTTCCCAATTATTTGGAATTACATTTTTATAATTTAAAAATTCTCCATCTAGAATTCTTGTAACTATTTTACAATTATCCATTTCAAATAATGCTTGATTTTTTGATACTCCCATTTTTATTGGTTCAAATGAATCAGTTATTATTTTATTTAATTCATTTAATGTTTTTCCTGGTATTACTGCACTAAAGTTATTAGTTTGTTTAGTAAGGAATATACTTCTTAAAGCTAATCTAAATCCATCTACAGCTACTAAACTTAATTTATTATTTTCAATTTCAAATAAACATCCTGTAAAAATTGGTCTACTTTCTTCTGTACTAACAGCAAAAATTGTTTTTCTTATCATATTTTTTAATACATTTTGGTCTATTTCTATAGAATTTTCAACTTCTATTTTTGGTAATTCTGGAAATTCTTCTGGATTCATTGTTGCTAATTTATATAAAGATCCTTCACATTCTATTTCTAATAAATTTTTGTCATTTAAAGTTATATAAATTTCTGTATCTGGTAATTTTCTAATTATTTCACTAAACATTATTGCATTTACTACTGTACTACCTTGTTCTTTTACTTCACATTCCATTACATATTCTATTCCTATTTCTAAATCATATGTTGTTAATTTTATTTCATTATCATTTGTTTGAATTAATATTCCTTCTAGTATAGGCATTGTTGTTTTTGATGCTACTCCTTTTACTACGGAATTTAAAGCTTTAAGGATTTTATCCTTATAACAAACTATTTTCATTTTGGTTCCTCCTTTATATATTATAAATAAAATAAATATTATATTAGTAGTAATAGTATTAGGTACTGTGGAAACTGTGGAAAACTATGTTGAAAGTTAGTATCCCTAATAAAATTGATGTTGATAATATAGTGGAAAACTTTAAAAATAATCCACAGTTATTTTTTTCTTTTGTGAATAATTGAGATATACACACTTTATTAACAGTTTATTAACATTAAGGTGTGGATATCCAATATAGCTGTTCCGTAAGAATATATTGAATTATCTTTTGGCAAACAATAATTTTTACAAACAAAAATTTAAAAATTGAAACTTTTATTTAGAACTTCTTATTGTTTACCATTTATTATTATGTTTTTCACACTATCCACAATTAACTTTGTATTATTTTTTTCTTTTATTTCTTTTTCTATTTTTCTACAAGCATGCATAACTGTGGAATGATCTCTTCCTCCAAAATCAATACCTATTTGAGGATAAGACATATTAGCTACTTCTCTACAAAGATACATTGCAATTTGTCTTGGGAATGCTATATCATTTGATCTTTTGTTTCCTGATAGATCATCCTTGTTTATACTAAAATATTTTGAAACAGTTTCTTTTATAAAGTCACAAGATATTACTTTTTCACTTTCATATTTAAATTCATTTATTATATTTTCTGCTAATTCTATAGTTATTGGACTATGTGTTAATGAAGCTCTTGCTACTATTTTGTTAAATACACCTTCTAATTCTCTAATATTTGAATCTATTTTATTTGCTATATTAGAAAGTATAAAATCATCTATAATTATATTTTCATCTTGAGCTTTTTTTCGCAATATGGCTAAACGAGTTTCATAATCTGGACATGAAATATCTGCCAATAATCCCCATTCAAATCTAGATTTTAATCTATCTTCTAAAAACTGTATGTCTCTAGGAGGTTTATCACTAGATATAATTATTTGTTTTCCATCTTCATAGAGCGAATTAAAAGTATGGAAAAATTCTTCTTGAACTCTTTCTTTTCCTGCAATAAATTGAATATCATCTATTAGTAGAACATCAATATTTCTGTATTTATTTCTAAAAAATTCATTTTTATTATCTTTTATCGCATTTATTAGCTGGTTTGTAAATTTTTCAGATGTAACATATAAAACATTGCTATTTCTATTGTTTTCTACTATCCTATTTCCTATTGCGTGCATTAAGTGAGTTTTTCCTAAACCAACACCTCCATAGAGAAATAAAGGATTATATGATTTTGCAGGTTCATTTCCAACGGCTAAAGCTGCTGCATGAGCGAATCTGTTATTATTGCCAACTACAAATGTGTCAAAAGTATATTTGGGATTTAATGTAGATTTATTTAATTCAACTTCTGCTGATGAATCAGCATTATTTTCATCTTTTATAACATCTGTAGAAATGTTTTCGTTTTCTTCTTTTGATAAATCAATAACAGAAAAAGTCCAATCTTTGTTTGTTATGTATCTTAATGTATTGAAAAGTAGACTTCTGTATTTATTTTCTAAGAAATCTTTTTGAAATTCTGAATTAGCAGTAAATACAATATGATCTTCTTCTATACTTCTGATGTTTAAAGGAAGAATCCAAGTATCATAAGATATTTTCGTAACTTCAGGTTTTAGTAGTTCTTTAATTTTGGCTGCTAATTCATCTTTGTCTAATGTCATGGAAATATCAACCCCTTCTTATAAATTATCCACAAAGTTATCCACAACTGTTGATAAGTTTGTAATAAATTTGTAATAAACAATAAAATGTTACGAACAAAAATTTATTTATATATCAACAAAAATTGCATATAAATTTGTACTTTCATATAATAACAAATAAAAATATAATTAGTCAATAAGATTGTGGAAAATTTTAAAAAAATGTGGATAATTTTTCAGAAATTGTGGATAAATAGTTAATTCTTACAAAAATATTACAAAAAAAATTTTTCTTTCTTGTTATAAAAAAATTTTAGAAAAATTTTTTATAAAATTGAGTTTCCGCAGGTTTTGCACTATTTTTTTGTAAAAAATACTTGACATTTTTTATATTGTTACTGTATAATTGATATACTCGTAATTTTGTAGATTATTTTCAGAAATGAAAATTAAATATAAATAAACAGTAGGAGGTGCTATAAGTGAAAAGAACATATCAACCAAAAAACAGACAAGAAAAGAAAGAACATGGATTTATGAAAAGAATGAAAACTAGATCAGGACAAAACATATTAAAAGCTAGAAGAGCAAAAGGTAGAAAAAAATTAAGTGCTTAAATTTATTATGTTTTATTAATAGTTTTTATTAGTAAAATTAAAGGCCGCAAAAGCGAGCCTTTTTACTGATATAAACACATGAAGGAAATAATGATGAAAAAGACAAAAATGTTAAAAAAAAATTATCAATTTAAAAATTTGCTAAGAAAAGGAAAGTATTATTCAGGAGAATTTCTAGAAGCTTTTATAAAAAAAAATAATTCTAAATATAATCTTTTGGGAATAGCAATAGGAGTTAAATTGGGAAAAGCAGTTAAAAGGAATAGACTTAAAAGATTAATTAGAGAAAATTATAGAGCAATAGAAAATAACATCAAAAGTGGGTACAGTATAGTTTTTTTATGGAAGAAAAAACAAGATATATCAAATGCAAATTTTAAAATAATTAAAAAAGATATAAATAAAATATTAAGTAGTGCCAAAATTATTGAGGAAAAGTAATGAAAAAATTATTTATAAAATTAATAATTTTCTACCAGAATCATATATCCTTATGGTTAAAAAGTAAAAATATTAATTGTAAGTTTTATCCAACTTGCTCAGAATATACAAAGCAAGCTATTGAAAAATATGGGGCAGGAAAAGGACTTTGTAAGGGTTTATGTAGGATTTTGAGATGTAATCCATTTTCTAAAGGTGGATATGATCCATTAAAATAGAGCTAGGAGGAAAATAAAGAATGTTTGAATTTTTTGCTAATATATTTGGCTATTTATTAGAGTTATTATATAACTTGGTAAATAATTATGGAATAGCGATTATATTATTTACAATTGTTATAAAATTGATATTGTTGCCTTTGTCAATAAAACAGCAAAGAACAATGAAGAAAAGTGCTAAAATTCAAGAAAAACTAAAAGTAATTCAATTTAAATATAAAAATGATCCTGAAAAATTAAATCAGGAAATGATGGCTTTATACAAAAATGAAAAAATGAGTCCTTTTAGTGGATGTTTAACAGCAATAGTTCAACTTATTTTGTTATTATCAATTTTTTATTTGGTAAGAAGCCCATTAACATTTATGGAAAAAATGAATACAGAAGATATTAATAAATATGTATCACAATTACAAGAGGAAGAAAAACAAGTAAGTTCGGTTTATCCAGAGATAGATTTAATTAGGGAATATAAATTCTTAAAAGAAAAAAATCCAGATGATCAAAATATAGAAAAACTAAATTTACAAATGAACTTTTTAGGGCTTGATTTAAGTAAAGTCCCTCAACAAAATATGACAGATTATACTGTTTATATTATACCAGCATTATATATTTTATCATCATTTATTTCTATAAGAATGACAACTGCAATGCAGAAAAAAATGAATAAAAAGAATAAAGAAAATAGTGGTGTAATAGATGGAGAAACAGGTAAAGAATTAGTAGTAAAAGAAGAAAATAATGAAATGGATGCAGTAATGCAAACAAATAAAATGATGTCATGGATGATGCCAATAATGTCTATATCTATAGCTTTTGTTGCACCATTAGGACTAGCTTTATATTGGTTAGTTAGTAATGTACTTATGATTGCTGAAAGATTAGTTTTAAATAAAATTATAAAAACTGAGGAGGAATAGCAAAATGGAAAGAAAGGTTATAGCCGAAGGAAAAACGACTAATGAAGCAATAGAAAATGGATTAAAAGAATTAAATGTTTCAAGAAATAAAGTAGATGTAAAAGTATTAGAAAATGAAGAAAAAAGAAGTTTTTTTAGTATTTTAGCACCAAGAGTAGTTAAAGTAGAATTAACAGTAAAAGATGAAAAAGAAAATTCAAAAACAGAAATAAAACCTAAAAAAATAGTAGAATTAACTATAGAAGAGCAACAAAAAGCTGAACAAAATATGCAAAATTTTTTAAAAGACTTTGTAAAAACGCTGCCAGAAGGTACTGAATATGAAATACAAAAAACTGTTACAGGTTTAAATGTAAATATAAGTAGTAAAAACTTAGGATATTTAATTGGATATAGAGGAGAAACTTTATATGCATTGCAAAATATTATGACAGCGGTTGCTGGTAAAAATATAGATAATAAAGTTAGAGTAATTTTGGATATAGAAGGATATAAAGCAAAAAGAGAAAAAACTTTAGAAGAATTAGCAGAAAAAGTTGCTAAAACAGTTATAAGGACAAAAAAACCTATAAAATTAGAGCCTATGAAAGCTTATGAAAGAAAAATAATACATAGCGTGTTACAAAAAAATAGCAAAATAGATACAACAAGTGTAGGGGAAGAGCCTTATAGAAGAATAGTAATTTCTTTAAAAAACAATTAAATATAATAATAAAATCAGAGGTCAAAGGTCAGATTTTAAATTAAAATTAAAAATCTATCTTTGGCTTTTTTAGGAGGTAAAAATATGAGTACAATTGCATCAATATCTACGGCTCCACGGAATTGGAGGCATAGGGATAATAAGGATGAGTGGTAAAAAAACATTTGAAATTTTGGATAAAATTTTTGAACCAAAAAATAGAGAAGATATAGAAAAAATAAAAGGATATACTATGAAATATGGACATATTTTAGATAATAAAGAAATTATAGATGAAGTATTAGTTTCATATTTTAAAGCTCCAAAAAGCTATACAACAGAGGATATGTGTGAAATAAATTCACATGGTGGAAATATCGTAGTAAGAAGAATATTAGAATTATGTCTTAAAAATGGGGCTAAACTTGCGGAACCAGGGGAATTTACCAAAAGAGCTTTTTTAAATGGGAGAATAGATTTATTACAAGCAGAATCTGTTATAGATGTTATAAATGCTAAATCAGAAAGAGAAATGAAGACAGGAATAAAGCAATTAGAAGGATTTTTATCAAAAGAAATAAAAGAAATAAAGCAAGAAATATTAGATGTAATGGTAAATATAGAAGTTGCTATAGATTATCCAGAATATGATGTAGATGATGTTACAAATAGTCAAATTTTAAATATGCTAGATAGTGTAGAAAAGAAATTAATTAAATTAGAGAAGAGCTTTGATAACGGAAAAATAATAAAAGAAGGAATTAAAACAGCAATTATAGGAAGACCAAATGCAGGAAAATCATCTTTATTAAATGCAATATTAAAAGAAGATAGAGCAATAGTAACGGAGATAGAGGGAACTACAAGAGATACAATAGAAGAATTTGTAAATATAAATGGTATTCCATTAAAATTAATTGATACAGCTGGGATAAGAAAAGCAAAAGATGAAGTAGAAAGAATAGGAATAGAAAAGTCTAGGGAAATAGCAAATACAGCAGATTTAGTAATTGCGATTTTTGATGCTTCAAAAGAATTATCTGAAGAAGATTTAGAAATTTTAAATATAGCAAAAAATAAAAAATCTATAATTTTATTAAATAAAATAGACTTAAATCCTGTATTAGATGAAAATAATGAAAAAATAAAAGAGATTAGAAGCAAAGTTATAAAAATATCAGCTTTAAATAATATAGGACTTGACGAATTATATAATGAGATAATGAATTTATTTAATTTAAATCAAATAAATTTGGACAATGAATTAATAATAACAAATGTAAGACATAAAAATCTAATTTGTGAAGCGATAAAAAATATAAATGAAGTTAGAGAAACAATTAATAATAATATGCCCTTGGATATAATTGCAATATATATAAAAAATATTTTGGAAGATTTAGGAAATATAACAGGAGAATTTGTAGATGAAGATATCATAAATGAAATTTTTGCAAAGTTTTGTTTAGGAAAATAATTCATTTTAAAACACATTAAAATCAAAAATAAAGGTTTTTTATATTAAAGACATATAATTTGTCAAACAAAAACAAAAACAGCTAAAACAACCTTTAATTTTGAAATTTGGCACATGCTATAAAAACGACATTGTTTAAAAGATGTGGATAAGTATATATAAAAAATAACAAAAAGCAAAAAATACTAAAGTATACATAAAAACAAAAACACAATTGAAAAATATAAATAAAAATAAATTTATCAGTAAATATTCGTTAAAGATTTAAATTTTAAGACTTTTACATATTATAGCCAAAGCAAACATTTATTTAATAATAAAAATAAACTAAAAACTTCTACAAAACAGCGTTTTTAAGTTTCACAAGGAATTGAAAAAATGTGGAAAAAATGTGGAACATTTATATAAAAAATATTTAAAAATGAAATTATTAACTTATGACTTTAAGATTAAACAAGTTAATATTAAACAAGTTAATATTAAAGTTATATATTTAGAAAGGAATGTAATAAAAAATGAAATATTATGCAGGAGATTATGACGTAGTAGTTGTAGGTGCGGGACATGCAGGTTGTGAAGCAGCTTTAGCATCAGCAAGATTAGGAATGAAAACATTGATATTTTCTATTAGTTTAGAAGCAATAGCAAATATGCCATGTAATCCTCATATAGGAGGAAGTTCTAAAGGACATCTAGTTAGAGAAATAGATGCCTTAGGTGGCGAAATGGGAAAAAATATAGATAAAACAATGATACAAATAAAGATGCTTAATACATCTAAAGGACCAGCTGTTCATTCATTAAGAGCTCAGGCTGACAGAAAAAAATATCAAGCAGAAATGAAACATACATTAGAGTTGCAACCTAATTTAGAAGTTAAACAAGCAGAAATAGTGAGAATAGAAGTAGAGGAAGGAAAAGTGAAATCAATCGAAACAGATGTAGGAGCAGTATATAATGTAAAAACCATTATACTTGCTACAGGTACCTATCTAAAAGGAAAGATTTTTATAGGAGATTATTCTAAAGAAAGTGGACCAGATGGAGTAGCAGCTTCTAATAAATTATCAGATTGTTTAAAAGAATTAGGGATAAATTTAATTAGATTTAAAACAGGAACACCAGCTAGAATAAATAGAAGGAGTATAGATTTTAGCAAAATGGAAGTTCAAAAAGGAGATAATGGAATAGAAGCCTTTTCATTTGAAAATCCTCCTAAAGAATTTGATCAAGTTGATTGTTACTTAACTTATACAAATGAAGAAACACATAAAATAATAAGAGAAAATTTACATAGATCACCTTTATATTCAGGAATGATAGAGGGAACAGGACCACGATATTGTCCATCAATAGAAGATAAAGTAGTAAGATTTAGTGAAAAACCAAGACATCAAGCTTTTGTTGAGCCAGTAGGTTTAGATACAGAAGAAATGTATATACAGGGAATGAGTTCATCTTTGCCAGAAGATGTACAAATAGCTTTATACAGAACTATTCCGGGATTAGAAAAAGCAGAATTTACTAGACCAGCTTATGCCATAGAATATGATTGTATAGATCCATCAAATTTAAAGTTATCATTAGAATATAAAGGAATAGAAGGGTTATTCATGGCAGGCCAAATAAATGGAACATCTGGATATGAAGAAGCTGCAGCGCAAGGACTAATAGCTGGAATTAATGCAGTAAATAAAATAAAAGGTAAAGAACCATTAATACTAGATAGAACACAAGCATATATAGGTGTATTAATAGATGATATTGTAACAAAAGGTACAAATGAGCCATACAGAATGATGACATCTAGAGCAGAATATAGGTTATTATTAAGACAAGATAACGCAGATCTAAGGTTAACTGAAATAGGGCATGATATAGGATTGATTTCAGAAGAAAGATATAAAAAATTCTTAAGTAAAAAAGAAAATATAGAAAAAGAAGTAGAAAGATTAAAGAAAACAGTAATAAAGCCTGGAGAAAGAGTTAATGATCTGTTAAAAAAACGTGGAACATCTGAATTAACAACAGGTACAAAACTAGCAGATTTATTAAAAAGAACGGAAATAGATTACGATTGTTTACAAATTGTGGATAAAGACAGACCAAAACTAACAAAACAAGAAAAAGAAGAAGTAGAAATACAAATAAAATATGAAGGATATATTAAATTACAAGAAGCACAAGTTGAAAAATTTAAAAAATTGGAAACTAAATTATTACCAGAAAATATAGATTATGAAAAAATTAATGGAATTAGTTTAGAGGGAAGACAAAAACTTAATAAAACAAAGCCACGCTCAGTAGGACAAGCTTCTAGAATATCAGGGGTCTCACCAGCTGATATATCAGTTCTATTAGTTTATTTACAGCAAAGAAATAATGAAGAAAAGAATACGAAAAAATAGTTTTTACTTTAAAGAATCAGAAAGCAAAATTAGAATTAAATAATTTTGAAATTGAATTATAATTTTTAGAGAGGAATGAAGTGTAAACATGGAATATGATGTTTTTCAAGGAATCTTAAATGATAAATGTCAAAAAATACATATAAAACTTAGGGAAGAACAGATAAAAAAATTTTATACTTATATGAATTTATTATTAGAATGGAATGAAAAGATGAATTTAACAGCGATTACAGAGCCAAATGAAGTGATTTTAAAACATTTTATTGATTCTTTAACTATTAGCAAGTATATTGAAGATGATCCTACAGTAATTGATATGGGAACAGGTGCTGGATTCCCAGGAATACCTTTAAAAATAGTAAGAGAGGATATTAATATCACTTTAGTAGATAGTTTAAATAAAAGAATAAAATTTTTAGATGAAGTGATAGATAAGTTAGATTTGCAAAATATAGAAACTGTACATGCAAGAGCAGAAGAATTTGGAAGAGGTGTTAAATACAGAGAAAAATTTGATTATGCAACTTCAAGAGCTGTAGCAAATCTTTCTATTTTAGCTGAATATTTGATTCCATTAGTTAAAATTAAAGGAAAAGTTATTTCCATGAAGGGATCTACAGTAGACGAAGAAATAGAAAATAGTAGAAAAGCTATAAATGTTCTAGGGGGAAAAATATCAGGAATTGATGAATTTGATTTACCAGATTCTGATATAAAAAGAAATATAATAATAATAGAAAAAATAAGAAATACGTCTAATAAATATCCTAGAAAAGCAGGAACGCCAGCTAAAGACCCAATTAGATAAATATTAGTTAAAACGCATAACTTCCTTTAAGCTATAAGATACTCAAAATAGACCATTTCTCGGTTCTATACATAATTTTAAAAATTCTTTATTAATTTTTTGGCACCCTTTCACTTAGTCCTCGCTTCGCTCGACGCGAACATTTTCCAAAAAATTAATAAAGAATTTCTAAAATTATTCCTATCACATTCGAAATGATCTATTTTGAGTATCTTATAGCTTGAAGGGAGTTGTGAGCTTTAACTAATATTTAAAAAGTTAATAAATTTTGCTAAATTTTATTGACTTTTTTTTTATATTTTTATATCATATTAATATAAAACGATAACAACTAAAAGGTAAACATTAACTAAAAATATGGAGGCGTAAAATTGGGAAAGATAATATCAGTAGCAAATCAAAAAGGGGGAGTAGGAAAAACTACAACTACAGTTAATTTGGGCACTTTATTAGCTAAAAAAGGAAAAAAAGTATTACTTATAGATGCAGATCCTCAAGGAAATGCCACAAGTGGATTAGGTGTAGAAAAAGAAGTGGAATTTTCTACTTATGATATTTTAGTAAATGACACAGAAATGGAAGAAACAATTCAAGATACAATTATAAAAAATTTAAAGATATGTCCATCAAATATGAATTTAGCAGGAGCAGAAGTAGAACTTGTTTCTATGATGTCAAGAGAGCAGAGATTAAAAGAAAAATTGGAAGAGATAAGAGGAAAATTTGATTACATTTTAATAGATTGTCCACCATCATTAGGATTAATTACATTAAATGCTTTTACATCATCAGATAGTGTATTAATACCTGTACAATGTGAATATTTTGCACTAGAAGGATTGGGGCAGTTATTGAATACAATAAATCTTGTAAAAAAACATTTAAATAAAAATATTTATATCGAAGGAGCACTTCTTACAATGTATGATATAAGAACCAACCTTTCTAATCAAGTTGTAAAAGAAGTAAAAAAATATTTTAATAATAAAGTATATAAAACAGTAATACCAAGAAATGTAAGACTAAGCGAAGCACCAAGCTATGGAATGCCAATAACAGAATATGATCCAAGATCTAAAGGAGCAAAAAGTTATACTAAATTTGCTAGAGAATTCTTAAAAATAAATGAAGAAGAAAAAAAGGCAAAACATATGATGTAATTTTATAAATAAATTCAAATTTTCAAAATGATAATTATTTTTATGTATGAAAAAATTATTTTATAAAATATGGAGGGATTAAAATGGCTAAGATGACAGGATTAGGAAAAGGATTAGATGCATTATTTGGACCAGCACCAGAAGAAGAGCAAATGCAAGAAAATGATATATTAAAAAATTTAAAAATAACAGAAGTAGAGCCAAATAGAGAGCAACCTAGAAAAAATTTTGATCAAGAAGCATTAGAAGAATTAGCAGATTCAATAAAAGAATACGGTTTAATACAACCAATAGTTGTATCAAAAAAAGAAGGATATTATAGTATAATAGCTGGAGAAAGAAGATGGAGAGCATCAAAAATTGCGGGGTTAAGTGAAATTCCAGCAATAATCAGAGAAGATGATGAAAAAGTTAATTCAGAAATATCATTAATAGAGAATATGCAAAGAGAAGACTTAAATCCATATGAAAAAGCAGTAGGAATAAAAACATTAATGGATAAATACGATATGACACAAGAAGAAATTGGCAAGAAAATAGGAAAGAGTAGAAGTACAATAGCAAACACAATAAGGATACTAAATTTAGAGCCACGAGTATTAGAAATGGCTAAAGAGGGAAAAATTACTGAAGGGCATTGTAAAGCTTTACTTTCAATAACTGATCCAGAAAAACAATATTTATCAGCTGTACAAATGTTAGAAAGAGGTACTAGTGTAAGACAAATGGAAAAAAGGGCAAAAGTAAAAGAAACTAAAGAAGAACAACAAAGAAATCATATTTTATATAAAAATATAGAAGATACTTTCCAAGGATTTTTTGGAACAAAAGTTAGATTAGATCCTGGAAAAAGAAGAGGAAAGATAATTATAGAATATACTTGTAATGATGATTTAGAGAGAATTTTAGGATTAATAAAATAGAATATCATTTTTAGGATTATTTATAATTTTAACTACATTTAAGGAAGAGAGATGATAAAATGGAAATGATACTTGAATTTTTAAAATCGGATAGCTATTCAATCATATTATTTGGTTTGAATATAGTTTTATTAATAGGTTTTTTAACTTTAATAATTAAATATAGTAAATTAAATAAGAGATATAAAAATTTTATGCTAAAGTTAGGAAATGGAAAAAATATAGAGGAAGATTTAGAAAATTATATGTATAAATCTGAAAGAATAGAAAAACAAAATTTGGAGATATTAAATAATATTAAAAATATCGAACAAGATTTATCTAAATGTATTAAGAAAATTGGAATGGTAAGATATAATGCTTTTAGGGATACAGGAAGTAATTTGAGTTTTGCATTAGCATTATTAGATGAAAATAATAATGGTGTTGTGTTAAATGGAATTTATTCAAGGGAAATGTCGAATATTTATGCAAAACCAGTAGAAAATGGAGCTTCTACTTATACTGTTTCAGAAGAAGAAAAAGAAGCTATACGAAAAGCTGTTGAATATGATAATATTTATAAAGCAAAATAAAAAATAAAAAATTACTTAAAATTACTATTGACAAATGTTTTAAAAAATGCTAATATTAATACTGTCGTTGGACATTTGTCAAAGACATGGAGAGGTGGTCGAGTTGGTTTATGGCACCAGTCTTGAAAATTGGCGTGCGTTAATAGCGTACCGTGGGTTCGAATCCCACCCTCTCCGCCAAAATAAAGTTAGATACTTCTTTTCGTTTCCTGAATATCTAACTTTTATTTATAAGATGGAGATGTACCCAAGTGGTGAAGGGGACTGTTTGCTAAACAGTTAGGTCCCGAAAGGGGCGCGGAGGTTCGAACCCTCTCATCTCCGCCAAAAAAATGATATAAAGTAAATTTTGCTTTGTGTCATTTTTTTTACGTAAATAAAAAATTTAAACATTCTCGGGATAAAAATTTGAGAAATTATATATAAGGTAAAATAAAAGATATATAGTATATTGTTATGGAAATTTAAAAGCAATAAAATAGATATATATATCAAAGAAGATATAAAAGAAATGCCAGATTCAAAAATAAAGTAAATTATAAATAGTTTAAGTTGTTGAAATATGAATTAAATTATAACTTGGGGCTTAAAAATATTGAAATTTAAGAAGCTTTAACGAAAAAAACTTATATTTGTAGTTTTGAGGGTTTGAAAAAAATAAGAAAATGTTATATAATTAAATAAAATAGAATTTTTAGTAAAAGGGGGGAAAAATATGATTAGGAATAATAAATTATTTAGAGTTGTTATATTATTTCTATGTTTTGTATTTTTTATGTGTAGTATCATGCAAGTAAAATGTTTTGCAGCACTTAACAATGCTCAGAAGATTCAGAAATATAGTGAAATATTAAAAGGATTTAGAGATGAAGGCGATAAATATATAGAAGATAACTGTAAAAATGCAGAAACGGCAACGGAATGGCTTGACGTAATATCGAGTGTTCGTGGCACACAATCTCCACCTGAAGGGGTTGATGATGAGATGATTGATGAATTAAAGAGTAAGTTGATGGATATAAAGGAAGGGCGTAATGAAAACTATAAATTATATAGACAACCCCAATTAGATGATGCAAATAGAACAAGTGTAGGGACAATTGATGAAATTTTTGATAGTGCAGATGAATACATAAATAATGAAGATACTTTAGAAATATATACTATAGATCAGGATAAGATACAAGATTTATCAGAGACTATGTACAGTATATTATTGACAATAGCAATTGTAGTGGCAGTTGTTATGGGAAGTGTTTTAGGATTAAAAATGTTAACCTCAAGTGTTGAAGAAAAAGCAGAAATAAAAGAATTTATAATGCCTTATATAGTAGGATGTGTTATTGTATTTGGAGCATTTGGAATATGGAAATTAGTTGTGACAATATTAAATTCAATTTAAAAATAAAATAGATATAAAGTAAAAGAAAAGATTATATAATACAGATTGAAGGTGAGAAATTTGAATATAGTAAAAAAAGTATTAATAGTATTGATGATTTTGTTTATATATTTTAATATTAATATATTGTGTTCACATGCGTCGAATGAAACACTTGAAGGATTCAATAGTGAATCTATTGCAATTGCTAGAAGTAGTGGTGGAAACCAATTTGATTTAGGGGATTTAGATAATTATAAGAAAGATCCTAATACAAATGATGCAGAAAGATTAATGGATATTGCAGGTAAAGTATTACAAATAGTTAACGTAGTAGGAATTGTGGCTTCTGTTGTTATTTTGGCTTTTATTGGTCTAAAGTATATGATGGGTAGTGTAGAGGAAAAGGCTGATTATAAGAAAACAATGTATCCATATATAATAGGAGCATTTTTTCTATTTACGGGAACTACTATTCCAAATTTGATATATCAATTTATGCAAAATTTTAATGATTAAATATGAAAATATTAAATAAATTAAAAGAATTATAAAATATTTTCTTATATTTTGTAGTTATTAGTTGAAAAAAAAAAAAAATAATGTTATAATTTACTTATAATAGTGTTTTTAATTATATTATTAATATTTTAATAAGAAAAGGAGGAGATGTAATGAGCAAGAAGGTATTAAATATAATTAATATTTTATTAATTATGACAGTTTTTATATCAATAAGTTTAAATGTTTTTGCTCTTGAACCATCAGAAGTTACATCATCAGGAGATGTTACAGGAACAGCTGAAATAACAAGTTTAGGACAAAGCTTAGTTGGTATACTACAAACTGCAGGAATTGTATTATCAGTTGTTATATTAATTATTATAGGTATAAAATATATGATGGGTAGTGCAGAAGAAAAGTCAGAATATAAGAAAAGTATGATACCATATATAGTTGGTGCAGCTTTAATATTTGCAGCATCTGTATTTGCACAAGTAATATACCAATTCTTTACGGGAATAAGCGGAAGCTAGTTTTTGAGAAAGAAATATAAAGATAATTTATATTTCTTTTTTTATTTCATTAATATTACGGTGTTATTACAAGTATATTAAAAATGAATAAATTTGTATTTTTTACGCAAAAATATTACAATTTTTGCGTTTTTTTGATATAATTAATATAATAGTATATTTATGAGAAAAAGTAGGAGGGTTTTAATGGGAACATATGATTTACCTAGAAATGTAAAAGGTGAAGGAAAAATATTATTTATATTTTCAAAAAAGGCAATGGTATATACAGCTATTGGTGCTGGAATAGGATTAATTTTTTATTTAATATTTAGTTTATTAGAAATGGATATTGTTGGTATAATAATTGTTGCAGTATTAGGTTTAATAGGTTTTATAATAGGTACGTTTAAAATACCACGAACTAATTCATTTGAATTTACCAAGAATACCGGAGGAGAAGATATAGATGATGTTATAAGGAGAGCTATAAAATTCAAATTGAAGAAGAAAAGAATATATGTGAATAAAATAAATAATTTCGATAAATCAGATAAAAAGGAGGAAAACTAAAGATGAGTGATAATATGATTTCAAATATTTTAGCAATAGTACTTTCAATAATGATATTTATTCTTATTATTTTAGTTGTTATATTAGTTACATTAAAATTAAGAGAAAAGGCACAAAATAAAACAAAAAATGATATGGCAGTTAAAAAAACTAAAAAAGACAATATTAAAACGGATTCTATTTCTAGTGAATATAGTAGGCAATCGATTCTTGATTTTATGGATTTTGATAAAATAGAAAATAATATGATAATACAAAGAAATGGAAAAAGATTTTTAATGGTAATAGAATGCCAAGGGGTAAATTATGATTTAATGTCTAAAGTAGAAAAAGTTGGTGTTGAAGAAGGATTTCAACAATTTTTAAATACATTGAAACATCCAATTCAAATTTATATACAAACAAGAACTATTAACTTAGAAAGAAGTATTTTAACATATAAAAGTAAAGTTAATGAAATAGAAAAAAGATATAAAGACATGTTATATAAATATAATCGTATGGTAGAATCGCAACAATATTCAAAAGAGCAATTGGATAAATATTATTTTGAATTAACTAAACAAAAGAACTTATTAGAATATGGAAAAGATTTAGTAAATTCTACAGAAAAAATGAGTTTAAATAGAAATATATTAAATAAGAAATTTTATATTATAATACCATATTTTTCAGAAGAATCTAATGGAGAAAAATATGATAGTGAGGAAATAAAAAATATTGCTTTTTCTGAATTATATACAAAAGCACAATCTGTAATTAGAACTATTTCTTCTTGTTCTGTATTAGGGAAAATATTAAATTCAGAGGAATTGGCTGAATTATTATATGTTGCATACAATAGAGATGAATCTGAAATATTTGGATTAAACAAAGCATTAAAAGCAGGATATGATGAATTGTATTCTACTGCACCTGATGTATTTGAAAAGAGAATAAAAATCTTAGATGAGGAGATAACTAATAGAGCTATAGATACAGCAAATGAAGCTATTGATAAAGTAAAATCAGCTTTTCAACAACAAGCAGAAGAAAAAGAAAGAAATATGGATGAATTAATTGATAAAATGGCGCAGCTTATTATAGAAGAAAATAAAGATTATGTAGGTGAAGACATTGCGGATGAAGCGATTAAGGAAATAGAAAAATCAAAAGAGAAAGGAGTAAAGAAAAATGTTGGGAAGAAAAAAGAAACAAAAAGTAGAAAAAGCTAGTTATAATGAACAAGTAGAGACAGGAGCATTAAGAGCAAAAACTATCAAAGAATTGATTGCTCCATCAGGTATTGATGCTTCAAAAGTAGATCATTTAGAGATAATATCAAGTGTTACTAGATATGCAAGAAGTTTCTTTATATCTGGATTACCACGTATGTGTACTTTTCCAGAATTGTTTAGAGATTTATACTTTTTTGGTGATATTAATACTTCTATATACATAACTCCTATAGCTGAATCTAGGTCTCAGAATGAATTAAATAAAGTTATTAATGAATTGGAAACTGAGAGAATAGTAGCATCTGATAGAGGAAATATAAATAGAGAAAGTACATTAGCTCAAAAGAGATTTGAAGCTGAGCAATTAAGAGATGAAATTGCAGCCGGTTTTAATAAAATGTATGAAGCATCTGTGATAGCTACTTTATTTGCATATAATATGCAAGATTTAGATAGGTTAACAAAATTATTAGCAACTGAAATGTCAAAATCATTAGTGGAAATTAAAAATGCTTGGGCCATCCAAGAAGAAGCTTTTAAATCAAATTTACCATTAATGAATGACCAAATAAGGAAAATACATTCATTTGATAGAAGATCTATGGGAACAGTATTTCCTTTTACAACATCTGAAATAGGACATCCTACTGGAGTACCGTTAGGATTTAATAAACAAACAGGAACACCTATATTATTTGATAATTTTCATTCATCTTTAACTAATTATAACATGGTAATATTTGCTAAATCTGGAGCTGGTAAATCCGTAACTATGAAAACCTTAATTTCAAGATCATCTGTATTAATGGGAATAGAAAGTTTAGCTCTAGATGCAGAAGGTGAGTATTCAATTGTGGCAGAAAGTTTGGGAGGAATTAATGTAGTATTAAGCCCAAATTCTAATACTGTAATTAATTTATTTGATGTTGAACCAGAAGTAGTTAAAGATCCTATAACAGGAAGAGAGAGAGTAAGTTTAAATATAGAAAATAAGGTTGAGGATGTTACGCAAGCATTATTAACAATGGCAAGAGGTAGTACAAGGAGCGACGAAGTAAATGAATTAACAAAGCAAGTTATAGCAGAAACAGTTGCAGAGGAATATGCAAGTTTGGGAATTACTAATAATCCTAATAGTTTATATAGAAAAGGTGACGAATTACAAAAAGGTGATAAATTATATAAACAAAAGAAGGATATGCCAACAATAGGAAGTTGGTATAAAAGATTACAAAAGAAGGCACAAGATAATAATAATGTGGATTATCAATTTCATTATAGTTATTTATTAAAAGTAATGAAACAATATATAAGAGAATTTAATGGACAGATGGCATATTTTGATGGTCAATCAACATTTGAATTATTAGAAGATTCACCATTTATTAATTTGGATATATCACAATTAGAAGAAAGATTTGCTAGACCATTGGCACAACAAATTTTGCTTTCATGGATTTGGGAAAAATATGTAAAAAAGAATAGTGAAGATAGAAATAAAGCAAAACAAAAAAGAGTGTTAGTTGATGAAGCATGGATGCTTTTGCCATATCCAGAAGCAGTAGACTTTTTAAATAAAATGGCTAGACGTGCTAGAAAGAGAAATGTTTCTTTGGCTATTATTTCTCAAAGATTTCAAGACTTTTATGAAAAACCAGAAGCACAAGCAGTTTTAACATCATCTGATACAAAATTATTTTTAGCACAAGATAAATCTGAAATAGAATATTTAAAAACTGTTTTTAAATTAAGTGAAGGAGAAGCAAATTTCTTAATAACTTGCTTAAAAGGTGAGGGATTATTAAAAGTTGGTTCAGATACAGCAATTTTACAAATTGTACCTACAGCAAAAGAATTTGAATTTGTAGAAACAAATATTAATAAATTAGTTAAAATGCGAAAGATGAGAGAAATAAGAGCAGGAAAATAGAGGAGGAGAAAAATGAATTTTTTTAAGAGTAAAGGTTTTACGCAAAAGATAATAATAGCAATAGTAGTAGTAATACTTTTTAACTTTATTGTTCCTGTGAGAGTTCAAGCAGATGGATGGGATATAGGAGGAGATTTATTAAAAGAATTTGTACATTTGCTAGCAGCTTTAGGGGATGTATTTATGGGAGCATTGAATAAAATGATGGTTGGTGTATCGAGTATAAGTTCAACAATGCTGCCTACAACTAATGCAAATTTTAAAGAGAATGGAGCAAATAACTCAGAAGAAACAAGATCTTCTCTATATGCTACTAATAGTGATGTAAGTGAGGCAAAAAGTAAAGGAACTTTAATGGTAGTAAATGGTGGAGAAATGGATGGATTGCTATTTTCCGATTGGAGAATTCCTAATATAATGTATTCACCAGAAAGTATATTTTCTAATAGAATAGCAGCTTTAGATGTAAACTTCATAAATCCACATACATATACTTCAGTAGAATTTAATGCTACAACTACTAATAGTGATGGAAATAGTGATGGAAATAGTGTTGGAAGTAGTGTTGAAAGTAGTGAAGATGCGGCAGTATCTACAGCCTTTACATTAGGACCAACTATAGCTGCTTGGTATAAATCTTTTAGAAATATTGCTATTGTTGGTTTATTGTCAGTTTTGATTTTCTTAGGAATAAGAATTTTATTAAGTTCAACTGCAGAAAATAAAGCAAAATACAAAGAAACAATGAAGGATTGGTTAGTTGCCATGGTTTTAGTTTTTGCAATACATTTTATAATGGCAGGTTTATTGATGTTAACAGAAAGAGTGACTAATTTATTTGCAGGTGGAGATGGAAATGACATTGTAGTTTTAGTTACGGACAATGGTAAAGAAAACGGTGCAAAATCATTAGAAATAGGTGAAGGAAATAATGGAGCATTTAGAACTAATTTGACAGGATATGTAAGATTTATGGCTCAAAGTAGTGAATTTCAAGATGCGGCAGCATATACAATAATTTATTTAGCATTAGTTATATATACTGTAATGTTTACCTTTACATATTTTAAAAGGTTAATGTATATGGCATTTTTTACAATGATAGCACCATTATCGGCTTTAACATACCCTGTAGATAAAGCAGGAGATGGAAAAGCACAGGCATTTAATTTATGGTTTAAAGAATATACTATGAACCTTATTATACAACCAATTCATTTAGTGTTATATACAGTATTAGTGACATCAGCAATTGGATTGGCAGCTGATAATCCTATTTATGCATTAGTTGCAATTGGTTTCCTATTACCAGCAGAGAAATTTATTAAGAAGATGTTTGGTCTAGATAAATCAGAAACAGCAGCAGGTTTAGGAGCAGTAGCTGGAGGAGCTCTAGCGATGAAGGGAGTTGGAGCAGTAGCTGGATTATTTAAGGGAAAAGCAAAAGGAGGAAGCAAAGACGGAAATGATGACTCAGGTGATAGAGGTACAACAAAAGCAATTGATAGGTATAATAGAGGAGCAAATGAAGGACATACAAGTGCAGAAGATGTTTTAGGAGAAGAAGAAAATCAAGAAAGAGGAGCTCTTCCAACATCTAATGGAGAAGATACAGAGGGGAATTCAAATGAAGGAGAGGATACAAGTTCAATAGAGCCAAATACTAGAGAATATAATGATAATAATATAGATGGTTTAAATAATCCAAACAATTTAAACAACCCAAATGATCAGAGTAATTTAAGTAATAATGAACAACAGCAAAATACAGTAAAAGTAGCTTCTGATAAATTTAGGAAAAGTTTAGAGAATAGAAATAATACAGAAGAAATTTCAGAAGAAAGCATAGAAGAAAATGAAGGTAAAAGTAGGGAAAGAAGACCTTCTAAAGTTATGAATGCAGTTAGAGAGGTAGGAAGCCATTATAAAAGAAGAATTGGTAGAGCTATGAGTCCAGAGAATGTAGGTCAAAAAGTTTGGAAAGTAGCTAAAAAAGTACCTAAGGCAGCAGTATCATTAGGTGGAGCAGCTGTAGGAGCAGCAGTAACAGGAACTGTAGCTGGAGCAGCAGCATTAACAACAGGAGATCTAGAAAAAGGAGCAGCAGTATTTGCAGGTGGTTTAGCAACAGGAGCAGGAGTGGGCGCAGGTCTTGGTTCAAGAGCAGCTAATAGAATGGGAAATACAATATCAAATGAAGCTAATAATATTAAAACTATTACGCAACATGCAATGCATTCTCCTGAAGAAATAAAGAAAAAGAAACAAGCACAATTTGATGCTGAATTCAAAAGTAGCGAAAAAAATTATGAATACTTAATGAAAAAAGGAATGAATTCTGAGCAAGCAAAAGAATTCTTAGATAACAGTGTTCAACCTTATTTGGATGCGGGAGTTACGGATATAAATACTATATATAAGGCTTCACAATTGAACCTTAAAGATGAACGTTCAAAAGTAGCTAGGGCTGAATTAGCAAGTAAATTACCAAAGGATTTTGCTACTAATGAAGAAGCAAAAGTAGCATTTAGAGAAAACTTGATGAAAAGAAACAAAGGAAAGATTAGTGATAAAAAAGTTAATGAAGTAATGGATGATATAATAAAGATAAGAAAAGTATAGGAGGAAAAATTGAATAAAATTATAAGATTATATAATCAAAATAGATTTAAGGTCTGGATTGGAATTGCAGTAATAATTTTTATTTTAGCTATTATTCAAGTGTTGAATAATAATGCAAAACAGACAGATAATAGTCAAAATACAGCTCAAAATGATATTTCAACTGAAAAATATGAAGATGAAAGTATATCTTTAGTTTCAGGAGATGAAGTTCCAGAAGAATATAGTTCTGATTTTGGTAATTTGATAGATAGTTTTTTAACTTATTGTAAAGAAAATAACGTAGATGAGGCATACAAGTTACTTTCTTCAGATTGTAAAAGATTATTATATCCAACTAAAGAAATATTTGAAGAAAATTATTGCAAAGGAAAATTTAAAAATGAAAAATGGGATTATTCTTTTCAATCTTGGACAACTAAAAACGCCTATATTTATAGAATAAAATTTTATGAAGATATGTTATCAACTGGTATAGCAAATAAAACTTATATTGAAGATTATTATAGTATAATAAAAGAAGAAAATACTTATAAGTTAGGTATAAATGGATATGTCGGAAGAGTTAATTATAATAATAGTGCAGAGCAAGAAAATATTAAAGTTACAGTAGATTCGGCAGATATATTTATGGATTATTCTATTTATAATATATCTGTAGAAAATAATACAGATAAAGATATTTTGTTAGACGATAGAAAAGATACGGATAGTACATATATATCAAATGAGAATAGTACAGAATTTGAAGCATTTATTCATGAATATTCTGATGAAGATTTATGTGTAAAATCAAAAGAAAGTAAAAATTTAAGTATTAAATTTAGTAGTATTTATACAGAAGGATTGCCAAATAAAAAATTAACTTTTTCAAGTATTGTTACAGATTATGAAAAATATTTAAATAATAATGATGTACAGTATTATGTAAAAATAGAAGTAGAATTATAATTAATAAGAAATGAGGTGATGAAAGCTTGAATGATGATTTTGATGAAAAAAAGTTAGAAAATTATGAAAAAGATACATCCAGAAAAACTGCAAAAGTTAAAGGAAAAGTAAAAGGGACAATAATGGCTATTATTTCTGTAACTGGAGTAAAACTAATGGCAACATTTCTTACGATTTTTTCTGCAATAGTTCTTATATATACAGGAATTAGTTGGATAGTTGAACTTATTCAAGCTGATAAAACACCAGAGGCAACATTAGAAACATTAGAGGTAGATAATTTAGAAGAATTGGTAGAAATAAAAGGTAATTCAGAAGATGGATATTATTTAGGTTATGTAGATGGATTTGAGGAAAAATTAAGTGAACTCACAAAAAAAGTAATAGATGAACACAATTTAAAAGGAATGACAGAAGATACAATTGAGAAAATGATAAGGGCTCAACTAGTTACTCAGTATCCTAATTTAGGAGGAGATTTTACATCAGGGGATGATGAAGACATAGAAGGGGATACCATAAAGGCAGAATTGATAGAAAATTGGGATGATATAAAATATATACAGCCAATTGAAAATAAGAATATATATGTAAATTCTACTGGTGATGAAATTTTAAAATCAACTATTATGAAGAAAGAGCAAAAAACAAAGAAACAGATATATGAAGTTGTAGAAGCAGAAGGTGACAGAGTAAAGGTAAAAGTAGATGTAGAATGGTCTCTTTTAAATTTACAAGGTTGGATTAATAAGAGTGATATAGACTTTTATCAAGGAGAGAAAATAAAAGTTCCAACATATAATGATGATAAATATCAGACTCGGTTGGTCTGAAGAAAAATTGACAGGAAGAAATTCTAAAACGAATTGGAAAGTAACTAGTAGAGAAGTAAATACAAGAAGTGTAAAGGATATAAGACACATAGATGATGAAAATGAAATAATTCCAATAAATGATGATGATGACGGAACAACAATGAGGAATATTGAAAAGATAAAAACTAATATTTATAATGCAGAAATTTCGGAAGATAGTAATAAAGAAGAATTACAAGATTTATTAGATGATATTAAGTATCTAGAAGATCAAGGAGTTAATGACAAAGATATAAAAAATAAGAAAGAAGAAATACAAAATGCAATTAGTGGAGAGGAAGAAGAAGAATCAACAGAAGAAAGTATAGATGGATTTCAAGGAAGAATAAAAATCAGAAGGGTCTCACCAAATAAAAGTATAGGAGAGTTAAAAGATACATCAGCTGGTGTTATTAGTACAACTAGTGAAGTTAGTTCAGATGGATTAGGTACTAAACAGGATATAGATGAAGAGTTACAAAAAAGAATGGAAGGTAAATCAATGAAAGGGCTAACAGGAATAACTTATGATGATTTATCTTACTTAAAAATACCATATTATGATTTTGATGGAAATGTGCAAACAGGTGAAATGGTTGTTAGTAAAAAAATAGCAGATGAAGTGTTACTTATTTTTCAAGAACTGTATCAAATTAAGTATCCTATACAAAAAATGGTTTTGATTGATGAGTATGATGATGAAGCTCAAAAAATGAATTCTAGTACAGAATATGGAAATAGATTGGATTATTGTTCAATAGAAGATAATAATACATCAGCTTTCAATGATAGAAATACAGATACTGGAACTGCTTCATATCATGGACTTGGACAAGCTATAGATATAAATCCTATGATAAATCCATATATTTATCCAGATGGTTCAAATTCACATTCAAATGCAAATAAATTTGCCAAAGATAGAAAAAATAAAACTGGATGGACAGAAACAGAAAAGGCAGCAGCAATAACCTCAGATTCAGAAATATATAATATTTTTACCAAATATGGTTGGGTATGGCTTGGAAGTGCAGATGATTTAACAGGTGATACACAACATTTTGAAAAACAGAGTTTGGATAATGTTGCTACTATAGATTGGACAAATGTAGGAAAAAATGAACAAGAGTCAGAAGAAATAGCCTCTAGTAGAGAAGAAGAAAGCTCTGTTAGTACAGATAACTCTGGAGGTAAGATAAGTGAAGAGGTATCAGACTATGTGAATAAAAATGCTCAAGGTGGAGCTTGGAGTATTTATGCTAAAAATTTATCAACAGGTAAAATAGGAGTAAATTTAAATGATAAACAAATTAACGCAGGAAATTTAACAGATTTATTTGTAATTGCAGAAGCACAGCAATACAAATATGAAAATAAAGATTCTGATAAATCAGCAGAAATAAATAGATATATTAGTGATAGAAGAATTAATAAAATTATAGAGGTAATTGGAGTTGATGAATTAAATAAGAGGATTAAAGAAAGAGGTTATACATCAACAGTAATTACTGAAAATATTGAAGAAAATTATAGTTCACTTTCTGATTTAGTAAGGTTGGTTGGAGAGTTGCAAAATAATACATATCATACTTGGGAAAATAATACAGAAGGATTAACAACTTTAAATTTACTTATGAAGACAGAAAGATCATCACAGATTGCAATGGGATTACCTAACGGAGTAAATAACGTGTCAATGATAGAAGAAAGAGGAGGGGCTAAGACTGAAATTACTATAGTATATAAAGAAAATGCAACATATGTTTTAGCTATTTCTACTACTGATGACAATGCAAAAATTTTTGAGGAATTATCTTCAATAGTTTATGAAAATATTGAAACAGCAAGTGGAGAAGGCTCATCTTCTACTACAACAGGTACAGAAAATTCATTTACGTCAACGACTAAAACCTCATCTGCAATTAATGCTAAGATAAAAGATTTGAAGTATGTTCCAGAAGGAGAAAGTTCAGGAAGTTATTCTTCTGGAGGAGGTAAAGGAATAATAGTTTTAGATCCAGGTCATGGAACTTCAATATCAGCTATGTCAGCTGAAGATAGAGCTAAAAATGGATTTGTTCAAAATTCTTCTGGTGAATGGGGAGAATGGAGACATTGGAAATCAGGAACATATGGACAAGAATGTGAAGGTTCTGGATGTTCAGGGGCTGCACAGGGGGTAAGTGAATGGTATTCAGCCACAAGTGGTGATAGAGATACAGAACCGGAAATTAACTTAAAAAATGCACTTGCTGCAAAGAAATATTTGGAAGATATGGGATATACAGTTAGAATGACTAGAGAGGATGGAAATTCACATAAATCATTTTCTTTAAGATCAGAATATTGTTTTCCAAATCAAGATATAACTAAAGAGCCAGATGCAGATTTATATGTGTGTATACATTCTAATGCCTCTGGAGCAGGTGCAAGTGGTACAAGTTATATGCAATTAGGAGATGAAAATCGTTATACTCAAAAATATATACCAACTGACTATGCACAAAAAAGCAATTCAGCAGGTTCTATTATTAATAATAAAATAGCGGAAAGTACAGGATTAAAAAATAATGGTGCTATAACAGGACAACCAGATTTAATAGCTTTTCATAAAAATACTTGTCCTACTGCATATCTAGAAATAGGATTTTATGATAATAGTTCAGATTTGGCTATACTAAATTCAAAATCTGATGAAATTGGTAAAGCTATTGCTGAAGGTGTAGATGAATATATGGGACATCCTGAGGATCCAGAAAGTTCAGAAGATACAAAAGATGATGATGAAAATGAAGAAAAGGAAACTCAAGATTTATCATATGTAGATAAAGAAACTTTTAATTATTATGTTGATAATAATGATCAAAAGGCTTTAGATGTATATACTTTAGATGAAAGTGGAAATTTAATTACTGCTAAGTGGTCTTATTCAACAGCAGAAGGATTAAAAATTTTAAAAAATTCACCAATAAACTTTAAAACAGTTATGAAAAAATATGTTACTAAATATGAATATTTATTAGATTTTTTAATAGATGTAAAAGATGTGGAGTTTATAAATGATTTTATAGATATGGTATATGATAGCGAATTTATTATTGCTATTCAAGATAATGTTACCACAACTCAAGTAGAAAGAAGTGTAACATATAATGGTCAAGGTGTGACTTCAAGTTTAGAATTAAGAGAAACTGTTAGTGATACTATAGAGCTAACATATGCAGATACTTGGTTTGTTAGATTTGAAAAAGAAGTAAGTTATACATCTCTTAATATACAAGCTAGCGGCGGAGGATTATCTGGAAAGAAAGGACAATCTTTAGGAGTTTTTAGAACAACAGGATATTGTCCATGTTATGAATGTTCAGAAGGATATGGAACACAAACTGCATCTGGAGCAGTCGCAACACCTAATAGAACAATAGCAGTAGATAGAAATGTTATTCCACTAGGTACAAAAGTTATAATAGATGGTTTTGATTGTGTATTTGTTGCAGAAGATGTTGGAGGAGGAGTAAATGGAAATCATATAGATATTTATGTGGAAAATCATGATGAGACTTTTGGAGTGACGTCTGATGGTAGAGAAGTATTTTTAGCAGAAGACGTTGAAGAAAAGGGAGATGCAGCAATAAAAAATGGTAATTCAAAATTAGGACTAATTGCTAATGCGACTGCTAATGTAAAAGGAAAAGTTACTAATACAAAAACTGTTCAACAAGATGTTAGAACTACATCAGTAACACAAGATGGAAAGACTAATGTTTTTACAACAGTAATAACAACAACGACAACTACAATTTCAAATAAATTTGATACTGGAGAAACAAAACCAATTCAAAGTAAAGAGGACGATTTTATTAAATTATTTAAAGATAATCCAGGTACACAAGCAAATTTAAAACCTAAATGGATAATTAAAATAATAGAAAGAAATTGTACCGAAATGGTCGATTTAACAAAGTTTTTAATAAATGAATTATTTGGAAAAGAAATATTTGAAGGTGTAGATAAAGATAAAATCTTTGAAAAATTTAAAAATAATGAATTTACTCAAATAGGTTATGGTGCAACAGATATATCTTTAACAGAAAGTGTTATGGATAAAGAGACTTTTGTAAAGGCTCTACAAGCATATTATGATAAAACCGGAAATTTAGCTTTTAAACAAAACTTTTTATCTCGAGCAGAGGAGATATATGATTTAGGAGTAAAATATAATGTAAATCCAGAGCTAATTGTAACAATGGCATTAAAAGAAAGTGGATTTAAATCATCAGGAGGAAATCAGAATTTCTGGGGATTAGGAACGCCAAATGGAGCATCTTTAAAATATATAAGTTCATTTGAAGAAGGTGTTAAAGAATTAGCAGATACATTTGCTAGTTACATGGAAGGCAGTGGAACTTGGCAAGAACAATTAATATTACAAAGATATGAAGAAAGATCGGCCGCAAATTGTAATTCTAATGGATATGGAAAACCAGGAACGTTAAAAGGAATGCTTAGTGTTTATTCAGATCTATGTGGAGAAGATACTAAACATAGAGAAGGAGACTGGGGAAGTGGTGGAAATATCTATTTGAAAGAAATCTATGGTGATGAATTTGAAGCTAAATGTGGTAGTGTTCATAAAATAGGTGTAGATGATTATACAATTCAAGAAAGAGCTGATTATACGGCATGGTTGTATGAACAACAACTAAAATATTGGAATGATATATTTGGAGATTTTGCATCACTTGGTGGTGGAACAATAGTACAAGAAGCTGTAAAATTGCATCAATATATAAGGACAAATGGTTATAGTTATGGTCAAGCTGGAGTAACAGTACCTAATTTAGGTGGAAGAACAATAGACTGTAGTTCTTATGTAACATGGGTTCTTGTTAATGCAGGAGTTGAAAACTTTGTACAAGGAATGTATCAATGGACATCATGGACATTTGAAGGAAATCAATATGGATGGCAAGAAGTATCTATTGATCAAGCACAGCCTGGAGATATTGTTACATATAATGGACACGTTGAAATTATTGCTGATCCAAATCCATCTGGAGATAGATTTATAGTTTATAACTGTGGTGGAAATGCTTCTATAAATGCTGAAGGTACAAGTGAATTACCAGAAAGTTCTACTTCTGGCTATAGTAAGTCATCGGCTACACACATTTTAAGGGTACCTCAATAAAAGGTGGTGAATTATTTGAGAAAATTAAGAATAGCTATAATAATTATCTCTGTATTAATACTAATAACTATTGTAATATGTATAATATTTAATAGTAACAAAAAAGAAACTGATAGTGGTGAAGTGACAGAATTTGAGACTAGAAATGTATATGAACCTAAAGAAAAGATAGAAAGAGTTAAAGATAGAAATATATACTTTACTACACAAATGTTAGTTGATAGATATCTTGAATATATTAAGACATTAAATGATATTGATGCAGGATTGACAGATATTGCTAATGAGGCTATATATAATATATTAGATGATGCTTATAAAAGTGAATTTAATATAACTGAAGCAAGTTTAAATGATAAATATCAAAATATATCTATTAATGAAACAGTAGAAATAAAAGATATGTATATTGCCGAATTTGATAATAATATAAATATTTTGTTAATAAAAGGAAGATATTCTTTATTGGAAAAGGATATGGAAATAATTATAAAAATGGATACAAGAAATACTTTATTTTCAGTGTTTCCAGAAGAATATATAGAAACACACAATATATCTGAAAATATAAGCAAAGAAGATCTGAATTCTATAGGTACAGTTACTTTATTAGAAAATGAATATAATAAATTTAAATTTTCTAATACTACTAATCAAAGGGTATCAGTAATATATTTTAATGATTGGAAAAATAAAATACTATCTAATCCAGAAAAATATTATGATCTTTTAGACGAAGATTATAGAAATAAAAGATTTGGTAGTGTTGATAGTTTTAAGCAATATGTAGAAAGTAATAAAAATGATTTATCAAAAGTAGAAGTACAATCATATCTATATAATAATTATGAAAATTATAATGAATATGTTTGCAAAGATCAATATGAAAATATTTATATATTTAGAGAAAATTATATTATGGGCTATACAGTATTATTAGATGATTATACATTAGATTATGAAGATGAAGAATATTTAGCAGAGTATGCAAGTTCAGACGATCAATATAAAGTTGCTTATAATATCAATAAATGGATTAAAATGCTAAATAATAGAGATTATAATGCAGCATATAATGTATTAGATGAAACATTTAGAAACGAAAATTTTGGTAGCATTGAAAAATTCGAAGAATATATGAGACAGTATTTTCCTGCACATTATACAATAGAATATGGTGAAACGACAAAAGAAGAAGATAACTATATTCAAAAAATAACATTAAAAGATGTGACGGGAGAAGATACTAGAGAAATACAAAGGACTATAATAATGAGATTAAAGGATGAAACAGATTTTGTGATGTCATTTAATTTCCCTACTAAATCTCAATTTGATTAAAGATATATTAAAATTAGTTGTTAGATAAAAGCTGAAACGTAAAATTTTGAAGTTTTATGTTTTAGCTTTTTATGTTATAAAATGAAATTTTTTAGAATAAGTAGCAATTTGTACAATAGAATTTTAACTAAATTTGTGAGCACACATAAATTATTTTATGAATATATTATTATAGGTGATTGTTATGAGTTTAGGGTTGTGCTTAGCAGGAGGAGGAGTTAAAGGTGCTGCACATATAGGAGCGTTAAAAGCATTAGAAGAAGAAAATATAAAAATAGACTATATAGGAGGAACATCATCAGGTAGTATAGTTGCATCTTTATATGCATGTGGCTTCACATCTGACGAAATATATGAAATATTCAAAAAATATTGTAAAAAAATAAAATATGTTGATTTTATAAATATAATAAAATTGATATTCGGTTTAATATTCACAAGAAAAATAGTTATAGACGGATTAAATAATGGAAGTCAGATAGAAAAATTAATAAAAAAGCAATGTAATAAAAAAGATATATATAATATTTCAGATATTAAAATGCCATTAGTTATTCCTACTGTTGATATGTGCAATGGAGAATTAAAATGTTTTACTTCTTGTGAATTTAGAAAAGAATTTTCAGATAATATAGTTTTTATAAATGATATAGAAGTAGGCAAAGCAGTGAGAGCAAGCTGTAGTTATCCTGTAGTTTTTTCTCCATTTAAATATAAAAACACACAATTAATAGATGGTGGAATAAGAGAAAATGTTCCGTGGAAAGAGTTAAAAATGTTAGGTGCTGATAAAGTTATAAATGTGATTTTTGAAAGTGAAAAAGACGAATGTTATAATAAAAATATAATTGAAGTTGCAAGTAGATCCATAAATTTATTATGTAGAGAACTTTCTAATTATGAGTTAAATGGTTCTGGGGATAATATTATAATTAGAAGTGGTAAAATAGGATTATTGGATATGAGCAAAATTGATGAATTATATGAATTAGGTTATCAGGAAACAAAAAAATATTTAAAAAAGTTAAATCAGAAAAATTAGAATAAAATCGAAAAAAATAGAATAAATTAGAATAAAATCGAAAAAAATAGAATAAATTAGATAAATAAAATCAATATAAAATAAAAAATCGTTTTTCAAAAAAATTATGCAATTTTGAAAAACGATTTTTTAAAATTAACTTTTAGTATCTACTAAAGAAGATTTTTTATCAGTATTTTTATTTTCAGTATTTTCCATTTCTAATGCTTTTATATGTTTTTCTTTTTCTTTCAAATTATCTTTAGCAACAGTCATTAAAAGTTTAATTCTATTAGTTTGATTAGTTTCACTAGCACCAGGGTCATAATCAATAGGAGAAATATTTGCATCTGGGTACATACTTCTAATTGTTTTAATAACACCTTTACCAACAACATGGTTAGGTAAACAAGCAAAAGGTTGCACGCAGACAATATTAGGAATATCATTTTCAATATATTCAATCATTTCAGCAGTTAAAAACCAACCTTCACCAGTTTGATTTCCTATTGATAATACATCTTTTACTTTATCTTCTAAGTGCCAAATATCACATGGTTGTAAATATCCTTT
>CALXXK010000002.1 GCA_944392675.1 uncultured Clostridia bacterium | reverse complement strand
GCACCGTTTCCAAATCCCTTTTTTGAAGGTTCGTCCCCATTATCCCGAAAATTAGGGATTGAAGGAACGTCCCCTTTTAAAAAAGTTGACAAAATACAAAAAAATAAGTATTATAATTATATTAAAATGGCAAAAGAATGGGGGAAACAATATTGAAAGAAACAGTAGATATTTTATTAGCAACATATAATACAAACCCAATATATTTAAAAGAACAAATAGATAGTATATTAAATCAAACATATAAAGAGATAAAATTAATAATAAGTGATGATTATTCAGAAACATCTAGCCAAATTAAAGAAATCTTAGAAGAATATCAAAAAAGAGACAACAGAATAATAATATTTTTTCAGGAAAAAAATATTGGATATATAAAAAATTTTGAATTTTTATTACAAAAATCAAAATCGAACTATATTATGTTTTCAGACCATGATGATATTTGGTATGAAAATAAAGTAGAGGTAAGTCTAAAAAAATTAAAAGAAAAAAATGTAGATTTAGTATATTGTAATGCAAAACAAATAGATGAAAATGGAAAAGTTATACATGAAAATTATTTTAAATACAAAAATGTACCACTTATAAATAATAAAAGTCATTTAGCAATATCACGTTGTATAGGAATAGGATGTTCTCAGATATTTACAAAAGAAGTTAAAGAAAGAATGCTTCCATTCAAAGAAAATGTTATGGCACATGATTGGTTAGCGGCATTTATTGCAAATGAAAATAAAGGGATAGCTTATGTAGAAGAACCTTTATTACAATATAGATTACACAATTCAAATGTTTTTGGAGGAAGAAGTTTGGCTCAAAATTTAGCTAAATGGAAAGAAAAGAATGGAAAAAGTTATGGTTCGTATTTAAAATATAGAAAAGAAAAAGTCATTGATATGGCATATTTAGATGGTGCTAAAATGTGTATTTCTTATAGTAAGGATGAAAAAAATAAACAATTTTTAGAAAATTTGATTAAATATTACGAAAAGTTAGAACAATCTAAATATATAAATTTTCATTTTATTAAATATTTTAAATTTTTAGCAGGTAAAAATTTGTTAAAAAAGATGGTAAAGGAATTTGTAATTTTTCATTTTCCTATTTTAGGTTACCTAGTTTATAAATAATAACAAGGATGAATAGATATTGACAAAATAGCAATTTAAATGTAGAATAAGCGAGAATAGAACATAAAAAATGTGGGTGAATTATTTTATGGAAAAAAGCCAAATTGATGTTTTACTTGCAACATATAATGGAGAAAAATATGTAAAAGAACAAATAGAAAGTATACTTAATCAAACATATTCTAATATAAGATTAGTAATATCAGATGATTGTTCTAAAGACAATACACGTGAAGTATTGAAACAATATGAAAATAATCCAAAAGTAGAAATTCATTACCAAGAAAAAAACTTAGGATATGTAAAGAATTTTGAATATTTATTGAATCAAGTAAAAAATGACTTATATATGTTATCAGATCAAGATGATATTTGGTTACCTGAAAAGATAGAAAAATCAGTAGAAAAAATAAAAAATGAAAATGCTGATTTAGTTTTTGGTGACCTTGAAGTTGTTGATGAAAACTTAAAAACAATATATCCATCATTTAATAAATTTATGAAATTAGATAAAAAGATAAAAAAATATATAAATAGTTACAAAGTAAATTATTTATATAATTGTGTAACAGGATGTACAACTATATCAAAAAAAGAATGGATAGAAAAAATAATACCGATTCCAGTAGATTCAAAATATTTAATACATGACCATTGGATAGGAATAATAATAGGATGTTCTGGAAAATTAGCATATATGCCAGAAAGATATATAAAATATAGACAACATGGAAATAATCAAGTAGGAACAGACAAAATATCTCATAAATTCACACAATTAAAACAGGTAAGAGAATTATTTATAAATGTAAAATTAGGAGTATTTGGCACATATGTAAAGCATAATGAAAAATTTCCAGAGGCAATACAAGAACTAAATAAAAAAGCTTATAATTATTATAAAATGATACAAACAAAGAAAAACTTTAATTTTAGAAATTGGAATATATTTCATGAATTATATAAAACAGAAACTGCTATGTATTATATAGAAAATTTTATAATTATGAATTTACCATTACTTGGTAAAGGTTTATTTAAAATCAGACATTTAATATTAAAAATAATGAGGAAAAGATGACGGAGGCAAAAACATGGGATTTATAAAAGATATAATAAAAAATAGAAAAATGATATGGAGTTTAGGAAAAAATGATTTTAAAAATAGATTTGCCAGTACAAGTTTAGGCAGTATATGGGGATTCTTACAACCATTTATTTTTATGATCATGTATGTAATTGTTTTCCAATTTATATTCAAACAATCTGGTCCAGAAGGAGCACCTTATGTAGTATGGTTTATGCCAGGAATGGCAATGTGGATGTGCCTAAATGATGGTATAATAGGTGCAAGTGGTTCAATTAGAGCATATAGTTATTTAGTAAAAAAAGTGGTATTTCCAGTTAATACAATACCAATTATTTCTTTATTATCAAATTCATTTGTTGCAATATTTTTATTTATTATAGCATCAGCTGTTTGTATAGTATATCATTTTATACCTAATATTTTGATGGTTATATATATGATATTCGCAGCTTATTGTTTTTTAATTGCTGTAACAAGGTTTACGTCAGCAATAGCAACATTAGTACCAGATTTTATTAACTTATTAGGAATAGTTATGCAATTATTTTTCTGGTTTACACCAATAGTATGGGATTTATCAATGCTTGCAGGTCACAACACAATACTAAAGGTATTAGAATGCATACCTTTCACGTATCTAGTAACTGGATTTAGGAATTGCTTTATGGGAGGAAATATTGTAACACAAGGACATGGTATATACACAATAATATTCTGGGTAATCACAATAGGCATATTTGTTTGGGGAAATTATATATTCAAAAAGAATAAAAAAGATTTTGCAGATGTATTGTAATGAAACAAATATAATCAAACAATAAGTGAAAAGGAGAAAAAACACTATGAACGAAGAAAATAAAGAAAAGATAGAAGAAAAAGATATAGCTTTAAAAATAGAACATCTTTCTAAATCATATAAAATGTTTCATAGAAAAAAAGATAGAATTATAGAAACAATATTTCCAGCTGTTCAAAGGCATGGAGTATTTGAAGCTATGCATGATTTTAATTTAGAAGTAAGAAGAGGAGAAGTCCTAGGAATATTAGGAAAAAATGGAGCTGGAAAATCTACATTACTAAAAATGATAACAGGTGTTGTTACCCCAACAGCTGGAACAATAAAGGCAAATGGAAAAATAAGTTCATTATTAGAATTAGGGACAGCATTTAATCCAGAGTTAACGGGAATAGAAAATATTTATCAACATGGACAAGTAATGGGGTTAACAAATAAGGAAATAAAAGAAAAAGAACAAGAAATTATTGATTTTGCAGATATAGGAGATCATTTACATCAACCAGTAAAAACATATTCATCAGGAATGTTTGCAAGATTAGCATTTGCATGTGCAATAAACGTTGACCCAGACATATTAATAGTAGATGAAGTTTTGTCGGTAGGAGACATGGCATTCCAGTTAAAATGTTTTAAAAAGTTCCAACAATTTAAAGAAAAAGGAAAAACAATTTTATTTGTTACACATAGTATAACAGATGTATTAAGAAACTGTACAAGAACAATAATTATAGATTCAGGAAGAAAGATATTTGATGGCGGTGTAAAAGAAGGAGTAGAAAAATACAAAAAAATAATAGTAGGTCTTGATGAAAAACAAAGTAAAGAAGGAATTTTAACAGATGATGAATTAATGAAGAAAAATCCTAATTTCAAAAAAGAAGATAATAACAAAGACAGTTTATGGAAAACGCACTTTAATGAAAATCCAAATGTAATTGACTATGGTAATGGAGACGCAGAAGTTATTGACTATGGAGTCTTTGACGAAGATGGAAATTATATTTCTGTAGTAGAAAATGATAAAAAAGTAGTTCTAAAATCAAAAATAATGTTTAAAAAAGATGTTAAAGAACCAATTTTTACTATGACTGTAAAAGATTTTAAAGGTTTAGAAATGGCAGGAACAAACACATTAATAGAAAAAATAGCAACAGGTGATTTCAAAAAAGGAGATATAGTAACAGTTGAATTTAAACAAGTAATAAATGTAGCTCCAGGAAAATATACTTTATCATTTAGTTGTACACATTTCAACCATAGAGGAGAATTAGAAGTATTAAATAGAAAATATGATGCTTTATTAATAGAAGTATTATCTATGAAAGACACTGTAGGACTAATGAGAATAGATTCAGACATAAAAATAGAAAAAGTAAATGGAGATTTAAATGAAAAATAAAACATCAAATAAGAATCTAAAAAAATATATAAGTATTATAATACTAATAGCAATATTTTTAATTATTTTATTAATATATATACCATATACAAATGCTATACAATTAACACAATTAAAAAACAATGGACATAGCCAAATGATGGGATATATTATAAAAACGAAAAATGATAAAACAATTATAATTGATGGAGGAACACATGAAGATACTGAAAATTTAATAAATTATATTAAAAATGATAAAAACAAAGTAGATGCATGGTTTATCACGCATCCTCATCAAGATCATGCAAGTGCTATTATTGATATTATAAACAATACTGATATTCAAATAGACAAAATATATGTAACATTAAATAATTTAGAATGGTACATAGAAAAAGAACCTCAAAGAGCACAAGAATTTAAAGATTTTTTTAATGCTATTGAAAATGATAGAATAAAAGAAAATGTTCAAGAAGTTTCATTACACCAAAATATACAAATAGATAATATAAATTGTGAAATATTAGGTATAAAAAATCCTGAAATAGATAATAAACCTGTTAATAATTCTAGTATGGTAATAAAAATGCAAATTAATAATAAAAAAATTCTATTTTTAGGAGATACAGCAGAAGAAAGCCAAAAAAAATTAATAGAAAACAATTCAAAAGAAAAATTAAAAGCAGATATAGTGCAAATGGCACATCACGGTCAAAATGGAGTAAATGAAGAATTTTATAAAATAGTAGAACCTAAAATATGTATGTGGCCGACACCAGACTGGTTATGGGCAAATGATGCAGGACAAGGTGAAGACACAGGACCATGGTTAACAAAAACAACTAGAAAATGGATAGAAAACTTAGGAGTAAAACAAAATATAATAGAAAAAGATGGAGATATTACTATTAAAGTCTGGTAAAAGAAAGGGGATGTTATTTTGATATTCAATACAGAATTTTATGAAAAAAAAGAAGAAAAAATTTCTAATAGTGAACAAGAAATCATAGATAAATATATTGAACAATATGAAAATAGAGACTATGAAAATCAATTTTCAGAAAAAATAACAGCTCAAGAAATTTATCATTTATCTAGTAGTAGCCAAAACATATTAAATTGGTATCCATTTAAAGAAAAAGATACAGTACTAGAAATAGGAGGAAATTTAGGAAATTTAACAGAAGTGTTTATAAACAAATGCAAAGAAGTTACAACAATTGAACCCAATTTAGAAAAGGCAAAGACAATTAGTAAAAGATATAAAGATGCACAAAATTTAGAAATAATTGTTGGTAACTTTTCTAAAATACAACTAGAGAAGAAATTTGATTATATTATTTTAATAGGAAGTGTACCTAGAGTAAAAGAAATAATGGGGCAAGATATGAAATTAAACCAAATGATACAAAAGTTAGAAAAGTTTTTATCAGAAAATGGAAAATTTTTAATAGCTGTAGATAATAAATTTGGCTTAAGATATTTCGTAGGAAACCCAGAAAATATATTAAATAAAAAGTTCGAAAGTATTATAGGATACAATAATGAACCAGAAAAGATAGAAACATTTACAAAATCAAGATTAGAAAGAAAACTAAAAGAAATAGGATATAATACAAATTTTTATTATCCTCTTCCAGATTATAAATTACCAAATGTAATATTTACAGACAAGCAATTGCCAAAATATAATAGTGTAGATAAATACAATCCATATTATCTAGAAAATTCAACAATTATAATGAATGAAATAGATGTATTTAGAGAAATACTAAAGAATAATGAAGAAATGTTTACATTTTTTACAAATTCATTCTTAGTAGAAGCAAGTAAAAAATTAGAACCAATTAAATATAAATATATATCGTTTAATAATATGAGAAAACAAGAATATAGGCTTATTACAAAAATAGCAGATGAATATGTAGAAAAAGAAGTAGTAAACCAACAAGCGAATGAACATTATGAAAACATAAAAGAAAATATAAGGCAATTACAAAATAAAGACATCAAAACAGTTGATTATGAAATAGATGGAAAAATTCAAAGTAAATATATAAATCAAGAATTATTATTAAACAATGTAATAACTAAAGCTTTAGAAGAGAATAATTTAGAACAAGTAGAAAATGTTATGAATCAATATATTCAAACTTTAAACATTAATTCATATCAAGAACAAAATTATGAAAAAACTGTTTTTGGAAAATATGGAATAGAAGCAGAAGATAAAGAGATAATAAAAAACCTTCATTTTCAAAAACGAGGATTATGGGATATGACATTTAAAAACTGCTTTTATATTGATGGAGAATTATACTTTTTCGACCAAGAATGGGCTGAAGATGATTTACCAACAGAATATATATTATATCGTTCAATTTTATATACAATTTCTTTAAGAAGATTTATAAATATTGAAGAATGGTTTGAAAAATATGATTTACAAAAATACAGAATATTATTTGAAAAGTTAGATAATAAAATGCAAGAAAAAGTAAGAGATGAAAAAATGTGGACTTTTTATAGTCAAAATAAATATTTTGATATAGATAGCACAATACAAGAAGTAATAAATCTAAATATTAGAAACAAAGCACAACAAGGAGCAATAGATAATCTACAAAAAGAAAAAGAACAAATACAAAAAGAGTATGAACAATATAGAAAAATGATAGAACAAAAACTTTCTAGTAGAATTTATAAAAAGATTAAAAAAATAATTAAGGGAAATTAATAAAATTTTTAGTGCATTAATTAAAGAGATTTCTAAATTATTTAGATTAGCAATAAAGGAAGGATGTAATAAAATGAATAAAAAAATTAATATCTACAAAAAGCCAAAGAAAAAGTTGAAAATTGAAAATCCAAAAAAAGTAAGTGTAATAGTACCAAATTATAATTATGCAAATTATATAATAGAAAGAATAGATTCAATACTATTACAAACATATCCAATATATGAATTAATTATCTTAGATGACTGTTCACCAGATAATAGCGTAGAAGTAATCAATAAAAAAATAGAAGAAATAAAAAAAGATTATCCAGAATTAAAAATACAATTTGTAATAAATGAAAAAAATAGTGGAGGATGTGTTTTTAAACAATGGAAAAAAGGATTTGACTTGGCAACAGGAGATTTTATATGGATAGCTGAAGCAGATGATAGTGCGGCAAATAATTTTGTAGAAGAATTAATAAAACCATTTGATGACCCAGAAATGGTACTTTCTTATTGTGAATCAGCCAAAATAGATGGAGAAAATAATTTAATACGCCCTAGATGTGATGATTGGTATGATATGTGTAGAACAGGAGAATGGAACAAGTCATATATATGGACAGGAAAAGAAGAAATTATAAAACATTTAAGTGTTACAAATACTATATTAAACGTATCAAGTGTTATTTGGAGGAAAAAAGATTACTCAAAAATATTTGAAGAAGCGGGAAATTTTAAAGTAGCAGGAGATTGGTATATTTATTATAATATTTTAAAAGACGGAAAAATAAGTTGGAATACAAATGCTTTAAATTATTATAGAAAGCATGGAAGTTCAGTAAGTACAGATGTAAAAGCAGAAATAGAATATAATGAAATATGTAAAATACAGGATGAAATATCAAGTTTATATGAATTACCACCAGAAATTAAAGAAAAACAAGAAATGAGAAGAGACCTTATGAGACCACTATTACCAAAAAAAGGAGAAAATATGGAAAAAGATAATGGAAAAAAGAAAATAGCATGGGTAATGCCACATCCAGGAAAAGGTTCAGGAGGACATAGAACTATAATTCAAAATGTAAATGCTTTATTAAAAGCAGGATATGAATGTGACATTTATGTAGAAGAAGACGGAGTTTCAACACCTCAAATGGTTAAAGACAAGATAAATAATTGGTATGAAAAATGTGATGCAGGTGTATATGTAGGTTTTGACATTAAAAAAGACTATGATTTGATGTTTGCAACAGGATGGCAAACAATAGATTTTGTTAGAAAATTACCAGCTAAGAAAAAGGCATATTTTATACAAGATTTTGAACCATGGTTTTTCCCAATGGGAGACCAATATCTTATTACAGAAAATTCATATAGATTTGGATATTTACCAGTTACAATAGGAAAATGGTTATCATACAAAATGCAACACGAATTTAACACACCTTCACAATATTTTGATTTTGGAGCAGATTTAAATGTATATAAACCACTAAAAAATGTAGAAAAAGAAAATGCAATTTGTTTTGTATATCAACCAGAAAAACCAAGAAGATGTGACTTTATAGGTCTAAAAGCTTTAAAATTAGTAAAAGCATTAAGACCAGATGTAAAAATATATTTATATGGTTCTAGTGCAGAAGCTAATTTTGAATTCGAATGTGAGAATTTGCATATAATTCCAACACAAGAATGTAATAAATTATACAATAAATGTAAAGTAGGTATTTGTATGAGTTCATCAAACCCATCAAGAATACCATTTGAAATGATGGCTGCAGGACTTCCAGTAGTAGAATTATATAGAGAAAATAATCTTTATGATTTACCAGATGAAGGAGTATTATTAGCAGAGCCAACACCAGAAGCAATAGCAAGTGCAATTGTCCACTTATTAGACAACCCAGAAGAATGCAAAAAAATGTCAGAATTTGGACAAACTTATATGAAAGACTTTCCATTAGAAAGAGGATTTGAACAATTTTTAAAAGCTGTAAAAGATATGCTAGAAACAGATTATAAAGATATTCCAGAATTAAAACAAATGTATAAAAAAGAACCATTTAAAGCAAGTAAAGAATCACAAGAAGTTTCTTTAGAACAAGTAAAGCAAGAACCAATTTACCAAGATAATCATGGAGCAATTTATCGCTTTTTACGTAGAATAAAAAGATTTTTGAAAAAAATACTAAAACATTAATTTTAAGAATTTATAGTTACAATTTACAATTATTTTCAAAAATAACCTAAAGTTATATTATAATATTTTATTCATTAAATGGCTGGCATTGCGGAATATACAAATTCTAACATTCTAAAACAGGCACCTCTCAAAGCAAGATTTGAGATCCTCCTATTTGATAATGTAAGAATTTGTAATATTCCTCCATTTGCACATTTAATTTCATAAAATATTATAATATAACTTTAGGTTGATATAAAAATTTTAGGTGTAAATTGTAACATGTATAAATTTAATTGAAGGTAAAAGGGAGAAAAGGAAGGTTATAATGAAATCTTTATTAGCAAAATTAAAGAAGATACTAAAAGCAATTATACAAAGAACAAAACAAAAAGGAATAAAAGGATTAATACAAGCATCTGTTAACTACATTAGATATGGAAAAGCAGTTGTAGACGAATACGCAGAATGGATAGAAGTAAATGAACCAAATGAAAAACAACTAAATATACAAAAAAAATATGAATCATGTCAAAATATAGATTTTGCTATAGTTTTAGAAGAAGAACAAGAACAAATTATTCAAAGTATAAATAATCAAACATATTCTAGATGGACAATAATCAAAAATGGGACAAGCAATATTTTAGAAAACAATAATAGTGATTATACAATTTTTATAGGAAAAGACATAGAATTAGCATCATTTGCTTTATATGATATAGTTAAAACAATAGAAGGACATGATGGAATATTATATTATAGTGATAATGATTTTAAAATTAATGGCAAAAGACAAGAGCCAAGATTTAAACCTGACTTTGCTATTGACACATTATTATCTAAAAATTATATTGGAAATATGATTGCAATAAAAACAAAATTTTTAAAAAGATATCCAAAAATATTAGAAAATTTAAATAAAGATATTTATTATGACTTATTATTACGAATAAGTGAAAAAACTAAAGAAATTATACACATTCCAAGGATATTATATCATGACTTAATAGAAGACAAGCATATAGATACTGAAACACAAAAAATAATATTAAAACAATATTTAGAACGTAAAGAAATACCATATAAATCAATAGAAGATGGAATGTACAAAGGAAATTACAAAATACAATATGAAATTATAGGTGAACCTAAAGTATCTTTAGTTGTACCAAATAAAGACCATATAGAGGATTTACAAAAATTAATTCAATCAGTAGAAAAATCCACATACCAAAATTATGAAGTGGTAATAGTAGAAAATAATAGTGAAGAAAAAGAAACTTTTGAATACTACCAAAGAATAATAGAACAAAACTCAAAAATTAGAGTAGAAAAATTTGATATAAAATATTTTAATTATTCAGCAATAGTAAATTTTGGAGTAGAAAAAGCAACAGGTAAATATGTAATATTATTAAATAATGATATAGAAATTTTAACACCAGATTGGATTGAACAAATGCTAATGTATACACAAAGAAAAGATGTAGGAATTTGCGGTATAAAACTATATTTCCCAGATAAAAGTATACAACATGCAGGTGTGACTATTGGAGTTAGAGGATTAGCAGGACACCGCTCAAGAGAAATACAAGAAAAAGATTTTAAAGAAGATGACTATATAAATATCGTTCAAAATCTAAGTGCAGTTACAGCAGCATGTTTTATGGTAGAAAAAGAATTATATGAAGAATTACTAGGTTTTGATGAAAAATTAGCAGTAGCATTTAATGATGTAGATTTTTGTTTGAAAGTAAGAAAAAAAGGCTTATTAATTGTATATAATCCATTCGCATATGGATATCATTATGAATCAAAATCTAGAGGAGAAGATACAGAAAATAGTGAAAAACAACAAAGATTTGCAAAAGAATATGAGTTATTTGTAAAAAGATGGGCAGAAGTAATCAACAGAGGAGACCCATATTATAATAGAAATTATAGATTAGATACAGACGTACCAAAAATAAATTATCATTTGTGTTCCTAGGTGATTATAATTTTAAGTTAAAAATGTTAATATAGAAAATGTAAATAGTTTAAATTTATTATTATTTGCTAGAAAGGATGAAAAAAATTGAAAATAAAAGAAAGAATATCAGAACACAAAAAAATAATAATATCAATAATTTTCATTTTGTTACCAATATTATTAGAATTAATATTCTTTTCGGGAATTAAATTTGAAAAAAGTACATTGATAAGAATAGCAATTATATATGCTATAGAATTTATGTATATTTTTTATAAAATATTAAATAAATTTCAAGATAAAGTAAAAAAAGTTTTAGATTTTATAATAAAGAAAAGATACATAATAGTAGCAATTGTATTTGTAATATGTGTATTATGCAAAATTAATTTATCTTCAATTAATATGTGGGGAAGATATTTAAATGAAACAGAAGTATCAAAAAATATTTTAGGTGTATCAAGAGAAATAAGAGCAGATGAATGGTTAGTTCAATCTCCACTATTTTTAGCACAAACTAAAAATGAAGATGGGTATACAATAAGAAATGAACATATAATGCAAGGAAATAGTAATTTATTAATGAATGGTGCGCCTGTATGGGATTTAACTACTATTTCTAAACCATTAACATGGGGATTCTTATTGTTTGGTACAGAAAATGGATTTTCTTGGTGGTGGATGCTTAGAATATTACTATTATTAGTAGTATCGTTTGAATTAGCAAGAATTATAAGTAAAAAAGATAATCTATTATCTATTACAGGAATGCTGTTATTAGGTATTGCACCAGGAATAATGTGGTGGTTAAGTACAGCAATTGTTGATGCTTATATATGGGGAGTTGCTATAATTGTATTATTCCATTATTATATGGAAAATTTGAATTGGAAAATATATAAGAAATTACTAATAGCTTTGGGAATGGTAATATCAATTCCAGCATTTGCATTTGCATTATACCCAGCATATCAAGTGCCACTTGCCTTTGTTATAATAATATTTTTAATAAATGACTTAATTAAGCACTGGAAAGAGTTAAAAAAGAAAGATTATATAATAATGGGAGCATCCCTTATATTATCAGTAGGAATACTAGTAAGTTTTATTATTAGTGCATGGCCAGATATACAAACAATGATGGGAACAGTATACCCAGGGGCAAGATTTGAAACTGGTGGAGATTATACAATAGACCAATTTACATCAATGTTCACAAACTTATTTTTACCATATACAAAAGCAATAGCAAATCCATGTGAAATAAGCACATATATGTTTCCTGTTATAGGACTAGCAATACTTATTATTCATTATTTCAAAAATAAGAAAAAAGATGACAAAAAAGTAAAAAATTCTGACAAATTTTTAGAAATAGGATTAATGCTATTATTTGGATTTCTATTTACATGGATATATATAGGATTTAATGAATTTTTTGCTAGAATTACATTTTTATATTTTTCAACAACAGAAAGGACACAATTAGTTTTAGGATTACTTGGAGTTATATTAGTTTTAATGCTATTAAAGAAATTCCAAGGTGAAAAAACATTAAATAAAAAACAATCAATTATAATTTCTGTTGCTACAGTAGCTATTGCATATATATTAATAAAAAATTCATCATACAATGCATTTTTTACAACAATAAAATTAGAAATATTAGCAGTTGTGTTATTTAGTAGCACATATACACTAATAAGAGGAAATAAAAAAGCATTTTGTTATATCATGTGTATAGTAGCTATAATTGCTGGAGCTGCAATAAATCCAATAGTTTCAGGAACAGATATAATGTATGAAACAAGTATAGCAAAAGAAATCCAAAAAATATATCAAGAAGATAAAGAAGCATTATGGGTAGGAAGATACAATTGGAGTGGACAATATTTATTAGCAAATGGAGTTAATGTATTAAATGGAGTTAACACATATCCTAATTTTGAATGGATAGAAAAATTAGATCCAGAAAGAAAATATGATGAAGTGTATAATCGTTATGCACATATAGGTATTATATTAAGTGACCATACAGAATTTAGACTTTTAACACAAGATAGTTATGAAGTAGAAGTATCATATGAAGACTTCAAAAAACTAAATGTAAAATATTATTTTACAGATACTAAATTAACAGATGAAGTTCAAGAAGATTTTCATGCAAGTATGAAATATGAAAATGACGATAAAAAACAATATATATATGAGTTTAGCTATTAATGAAGGTAGGAGGAGATTAAATAAAAATGAAACCATTAATAATAGTTCCAGCATATAACGAAGAACTAAATATAGAAAAAACAATAAAAGATTTAACCACAAATACAAATTATGATTATTTAATAATAAATGATTGTTCAAAAGATAAAACAAAAGAAGTTTGTGAAAGAAACAACTTCAATGTTTTATCATTGCCAATCAATTATGGATTAACTAGTGGTATACAAGTTGGAATGAAATATGCATATCAAAATGATTATGATATTGTTATTCAATTTGATGGAGATGGACAACATAAAGCAGAATATTTACCAAGTTTAGTAAAAGAAATAGAAGAAGGTAATTGTGATATTGCAATTGGCTCAAGATTTGTAACTAAAAAGAAGCCACTAAGCATGAGAATGTTAGGTAGTATACTATTAAGTATCGCAATAAAACTAACAACAGGTAAAAAGATTAAAGATCCTACTTCAGGAATGAGAGCATATAACAAAAAAGCAATTAAAGAATTTATAAGAAATGCAAGTTTAACACCTGAGCCAGATACACTAGTATATATGTTAAAAAAACAATTAAAAATAAAAGAAGTACAAGTAGAAATGCAAGACAGAGAATTTGGAGAAAGTTACTTAAAACCTTTAAAATCTGCAGAATATATGATTAATATGTTTTTCTCAATATTGTTTATAAGAGCAATAACAAGGAAGAATAAATAAATTATATGGTATAATTCAACAAATTATAAATGTGTAAGATTTTGTAGAATAATAACTATAATAAGAAAGGAAGGAAAATAAAATGACAATAACTTTAAGAATTATCTTAATAATATGCTCATTAATTGCATTTTTATTATGTATCACAAAAATAAAACAAGCAAAATTAAAAGTAGAAAATTCAGTAATATGGATGATAGGAAGTATTATACTTATTCTTATGAGTATTTTTTCTGATGCAGTAGAATGGATATCAAATAAGTTAGGATTTATGGCTCCTGTTAATTTTGTATTTCTTGTAATTATAGGATTTTTATTGATACAATTATTTATTGATAATATTAGAGTATCACAATTGAATGAAAAAATAAAAGATTTAAATCACTATATTGCTTTAGAAGAAAAAAAGAGAGAAAGTAAAAAATAGTTGCAAAATTGAATGTGTTAAAATTATATAAATTACTGAATTTATGGAAGGAATGTGTATACAAATGGAAAAATATAAAGTTTCAATTGTAGTAGCAGTATATAATTTAGAAAAATACTTACCTAGATGCTTAGATGCACTAGTAAATCAAACATTACAAGAAATCGAAATTTTATGTGTAGATGATGGATCAACAGATTCAGCACCACAAATTGTTGATGAATATGCAGAAAAATATCCAGAAAAAGTAAAAGCATTTCATAAACCTAATGGTGGAGAATTTACAACCAGAAATTATGGATTAGAAAGAGCAACAGGAGAATATGTAACATTTGTAGATACTGACGATTGGGTTGAACCTAATTGGGCAGAAAAGTTATATAATACAGCAAAAGATAATGAGGCAGACTTAGCTGTATGCGGATTTGAAAGAATTGATTTAAATACAGGTAAAGTAGTTAGTAAAGATATGACAACACATGGATATGCTGTAAAAGAAATAACAGGAAAAGATGACTTTATGATGGAAATAAACCCAGCACCATGGAACAAAATATATAAAAGAGAAAAAGTAAAAGACTTAAGATTTTTAAATTTTAGAGGATTTAATGATATGATATTTTTAGCAAGTAGCTACACAAAAATAAAAAAAGTAGCTTTTGTTCCTGATGTATTATACCATTATTATTTACGTTATGATTCACAAATACATAGTGTTAATCAACAAGATGTTGATAATTTTAAAAAGTATTTGTTAGAATTAAAAGATTTATACATAAAAGTAAATAAATATGAAGAAATGAAAGATGTATTAGATTTATTAGTATTTTTACATTTAGGAATTTCAGTAATGTATAGAGCATCTTATGATAAAAGTATAGACATGAAAAATCTAATGAAAGAAACCATAAGATATTTAGATGAAAATTTCGGAGGTTGGAGAAAAAATAAATTTTTAACTTTTAGATATTCAATAAAAAAAGGATTTAAACACTTTGCACTTTGGGGAGTTTCTAAAATGTATAAATTAGGAATGCCAATGATGTTTATAAAAATTTATCGTTTTATGATAGATAAATTAAAAATAGATATTAAGTTTTAGGATGTGCCAAAATACTTCGTTCCATTTAGCATTTGGGACAAAAGAAAGGAATTAAAAAATGGAAAATCCAAAAGTAGCAGTTGTGCTATCTACATATAATGGAGAAAAATATATAAAACAACAAATAGAAAGTATATTAAACCAAACATATCCAAATATTGAAATTTATGTAAGAGATGATGGATCAAAAGATGGAACAGTAAATATATTAAAAGACTATGAAAAACAAGGAAAAATAAAGCTTTATCCAAGTAAAAATGTAGGGTTTATAAAAAGTTTTTTTGAATGTTTGTCTTTTTGTGATGATGCAGATTATTATGCTTTTTGTGACCAAGATGATGAATGGTTTGAAGAGAAAATTCAAAGAGCAGTTGACATGTTAAAAGAAAAAGACAAAAATAAACCATTACTTTATTTTGCAGATTATGACTATTATGATGAAAATATGAATTTTATAGCTCATTCAAAATCACATAAAAATGGACCATCTTTTAGAAATGCCATAGTAGATTGTATTACACTTGGAATTAATACTGTAATAAATAAAACAACAAGAGATATTATGGTAAACTCTGGAATAGAAAAAAGTTGTGGACATGATTGGACAGCATATATGATATGTAGCGGTATGGGAGAAGTTATTTATGATAAAGTTCCAACCCTTAAATACAGAAGAACAGGAAAAAACGTGAGTCCAGGGGGAAAAGGTTTTATTGCTTTCCAAATTTGGAGAATAAAGAAATTTTTTATAAATGATTATTTTTCTAAAGTAAAAGAAGAATTAATTGAATTTGAAGAGTTATTTGGAGATAAATTATCAGATAAAGACAGGAAGTTGCTAAGTTTATTTACAAATAAGAAATATAGTTTTATAAAAGCAATCAAAAAAGTATTTTATCCAAAAATGTTTAGACAAAAGATGACAGACGAAATAATGTTAAGATTCATTTTCTTAATAGGTAAATTATAAGAACTTGAATAACAGATTTTTACTTAAGGAAGGAATAGATTAAAAATGGTAAAAAAATCAGAATTTATATGGAATAGTATAGGTAGTCTAGTTGCTTCAATGCTAAATGCAGTATTATTACTATTTTGTACAAGAATTAATGGAACTGATATTGCAGGTATGTTTTCGATATCATTTGCAACATCAGTTATTCTAAATGCGATAGGTGATTATGGAATACGTATTTATCAAGTAACAGATACTGATAGAAAGTATAAATTTGGGGAATACATTGCATTAAGAGTAGTAGTTGTTGCAATTATGGTAATTATTTCCGTAGCATTTACAATAATAAGTGGATATGATACAATAAAATTGCTTGTAACAATATTGTTAGTTTTATTTAGAGTAATAGATAATTTAAGTGAAACATATCAAGGAGAATTTCAAGTTCATGGTAGACTTGATTTAGGCGGTAAATCAATAGTTATTAGGAATGGAATGGCAATGATAATGTTTCTAATAGCTGATTTAATAACAAAAAATATATTAATATCATGTACAGTACTATTTTTAACTAATATGTTAGTGTTTATTTTATTTGACTTAAAATTAATCAAAAATTTCAATAAAGATAAAATAGTATTTACAAAAGATATTATAATATCAATGTTAAAAGAATGTTTTCCTGTTTTTTTATCAACAATTTTAAGTCTATATATCACAAATGCAGTAAAATACGCAATTGATAATGTAAGTACATATGAAATGCAGACATATTATAATATTATATATTTACCTACATTTACAATAAATTTAGCAAGTATTTTTATTATAAAACCTATGCTAAAAGTGTTAGGGGATATATGGAATCAAAAAAAATATAAAGAAATGTTAAAAATTATAACAAAAGTTTCTGTATTAATTATACTTGTGACTTTATTTGTTGAGATAGTATGTTTTACAATAGGTACACAAATATTAAGTTTTATATATGGAGTAGAATTAAATCAATACAGATTGGATTTGTGTTTGCTTGTTTTATCAGGAGGATTATATGCATTAACAGTATTATTCTTATATATATTAACAACTATGAGAGAACAAAAAAAATCAACAATAGGATATATAATAACTTCAATATTTGCCTTATTTATACCTCAAATATTAGTTGAGAAGTTTAATATGCTAGGAGCAAGCCTATCAAATATTTGCATAACATTTTTATTATTAATTTTATTAATAATACCATTTGTATTTAGGTATAAAAAAGAAATACAGCTAGAAAAAAATAATTAGCTTTGAGTTAATAAATTTTTTATATAAGGGGTAAAAAAATGAACAAAAAAAGATATTTAGCATGTATAATATTAATAATTCTTATTAGCAACATATTAGGAGCATTTGTTTTAAGTTCTTATGCAGAAAGTGAAATAATAAAAAATAGTATAGTATCAAATAAAGAAGAAAATGAAGTAAAAGTGAATGATATAGAAGAAAACACAAATAACACTACAAATACTAGTAACATTGACAATACCAGTAGTAACACAAGCAATAATCAAACAAATAATACAAATAACAATAATACTAGTTCTGAAAATAACAATACTAGCAATAATATAACAAATAATAATACAACTAATAACAATGGAAATAATACTATAAATAATACAACAAATAGTATAAATAATAATATTACAAATAATACAAATACTATATCAAATGAAATAGAAGAAAATACAATAGATGAAAATGCAATAGATGAAAATAAAACAAATGAAATTGAAACACAGAAAATTGAAAATCAAATAGAACAAATGTCAATAGAGCAAGAAGAAGTAAGTATACAATATAGAACTCACATAGCAGATTATGGATGGACAAGTTATGTAGGTAATGGTGAGATTCTTGGTACACCAGGTAGTGGAAAGAGAATAGAAGCATATAATTTAGAGCTAACAAATTCAAATGAAACAAATGGTATTCAATATCAAGCATATGTACAAGATATAGGATGGCAAGGTTGGAAAAGTAACGGAGAATTGGCAGGAACAGAAGGAAAATCCAAAAGGATAGAAGCTATAAAAATGAATTTGCTTAACATGCCAGGATACAGTATAGAATATAGAGTTTATGTAATAGGCGATGGATGGACAAAATGGAAAAATGATGGAGAAATAGCAGGAACAACAGAACAAAGTTTAATGATAGAAGCTATTCAAATAAGAATTGTAAAATCAGAAAATTTAATAAAAGAGCCAGAAGTTCAATATCAATCACATGTAGGAAAAGTTGGATGGCAATCTAAAGTAAATGAAAATGACATATCTGGGACAACAGTACAATCCAAAAGTATAGAAGCAATAAAAATTAATTTAAAAGATGCAAATGAAAATGCACATATTAGTTATCAAGTTCATGTAGCAAAAGTAGGATGGGTAAACTACCAAAAAGATGGAGCAAAAGCAGGAACAACAGGTCAGAGTAAAGCAATAGAAGCCATAAGAATAAAACTAGAGAATATAGAAGGATATAGTATAGAATATAGAGTTCATGTTTCTGGATATGGATGGCAAAAATGGAAAAAGAACGGAGAAACAGCAGGAACCACAGGACAATCTAGAAGTATAGAAGCAATACAAATTAGAATTGTAGAAATAGGAAGAGAACTTTTAGAACCAGAAGTAAATTGCCAAGTACATGTACAAGATATAGGATGGCAAGATGCTGTTACAGAAGGATTTTTGGCAGGAACAGAAGCACAGAGTAAACGAATAGAAGCCATAAGAATAAATTTAGAAGATGTTCCTAGTAATGTCTCAATTCAATACAGAACACATGTGCAAGACGTAGGATGGCAAGCTTGGGTAATGAATGGAAAAACAGCTGGAACAGAAGGTAAATCAAAAAGAGTAGAAGCAATTCAAATAAAATTAAATGGGTTAGATGACTACACAGTAGAATATCAAGTACATATTCAAGATTATGGATGGAGTGGTTGGTACATAGATGGAGAAACTGCAGGTACTGTAGGAGAATCAAAAAGAATTGAAGCTATAAAAATTAGAATTGTACCAAAATATTATAGAAGCTATAAAGGAATTGATGTTTCAGAACATAATGGATCAATTAATTGGCAAGGAGTAAAATCATCAGGAGTTCAATTTGCAATAATAAGAATAGGATATAGAGGATATAGAACAGGAAAAATAGTAATGGATTCACAATTTTTAAATAACATAAAAGGTGCTAAATCAGTAGGAATACCAGTTGGGGTATATTTCTTCTCACAAGCTATTAGTTCATCAGAGGGACAAGAAGAAGCTCAATGGGTTATTGATCAATTACATATGCATGATATTACAATAGATTATCCAATTGTTATAGATACTGAAGATTCAGGAGCAAGAAAAGAAGGTTCAGCTCCAGGAAGAGCAGATTTATTAGATAAAAGAACTAGAACAAATGCCATAGTTGGATTTTGTAGTAGAGTTCAAGTACTTGGATATACACCAATGGTGTATGCAAGTAGAGATTGGTTTTATAATAATTTAGAATTTTCTTATTTGAATTTATATGACATTTGGGTAGCACATTACACAGGAAGTACATCAAAACCAACAGATTTTAAATATAATTATGCTATATGGCAATATACAAGTGATGGTTCAGTATCAGGCGTTAATGGTAGAGTAGATTTAAATGTAGGTAATAAAAGATATTAAGACATTTTATAATTTATAACTATTCAGGTTAAAAATTTAAAAAGTTTATATTTTACATTTATAATAACTATAAAAAAGGAGGATGTTCTATGAAAAAAATCAAGATTTTAGCTTTTCTTATTACACTAATATTAGTATTAAATATATTAATACCAATGGTAGCATTAGCAAATGAGAATATTAATGATAATACAACTGACAAAGAAATAACAAATAATATTACAGATAATACAGAACAAAAAGAAAACGTAACCAATAATGATGTAAATAATACTCAAGGAAGTAATACAACAGAAGAAACAACAAACAATATTTTTGAAAAAAACGAAAATACCATACAAAATGAAACAGAAGATAACATAATTGAAGATTTAGAAGAAAAAGAAGATAATACAGAAGAAACAAATCAGACAGAAAAAGTAATTACTGAAGATAAAGAAATACAAGAAGAAAATAAAGTAATAGAAAATAAATCAACAGATATAGAAGCAGAACAAGTTTCAAATGTTGAATTTAATGCAGGAATAGAAATAAATGGATATAAAATAAATACATACTTAAAAAATGGAATATATTATTTATTTTTACCAAATGCAATAGATATAACAAATGTTAATATAAATTACACATATGGAGTAGATATTGCAAATATAAGTTCTGGAAGTGTAGATTTACAAAATAAAATCATAACTAATGACTTTTCAGTTAGTGACCAATTAACAATTACATTTACAGATAATAAGCAATATACAATAAAAGTAATGCAATCAGATATACCAAGTATATGTATAAATTTAGATGATGCAACATTAGAAGAAGTAAATGGTGGTTCAAAAGATGAAAAATATCCAGCAAGATTACAAGTAGTAGGTGCATCTAATGCAGAATATAATATAACCAATAAAGAAATTGAGTTAAAAGGTAGAGGAAATTCAACTTGGAATTATGATAAAAAACCATACCAAATAAAATTTGACAAAAAAGAAAATCTACTTGGATTAAGTGGAAAAAGTAAAAAATGGATATTACTTGCAAATCATATAGACAGAACATTAGTAAAAAATGCATTAATGTGTGATTTACAAAAAGAAATAGGTTCAAATGCTAATATAAGAGGTCAATTTGTGGATCTATACATAAATGGCGAATTTTTAGGTAATTATTATGTATGTGATAAAGTAGACATAGGAGAAGCAAGAGTGAATTTAGAAAATCCTAAAGGACTATTATGCGAAATGGATGCAGCATACGGATGGAAGGAAGAATATAAATTTACAAGTAAAATATCAGGGATGACATTTGTTGTAAAAGAATCTGTTTCAGATGAAGGAACACAAGAACATACACAAGCAATAAAAGAATTTGAAAACGCAATAAATCAATTTGAGTCTTTAATATATGCAGAAAATCCAAATTGGAACGAAATAAGCAAAGTAATTGATATAGAATCATTTTTAAAATATTATTTCTTAATAGAGTTTGCAGAAGACCCAGACAGATTTATTAGTAGCACATATGTATATAAAGATGGACCAAATGATGTACTTCATATAGGGCCATTATGGGATAATGATACAGCTTTAGGATATCATAACTACACAGCAGCAGGTTCAAATCCTTCAGTAGATTACTCTTTAAATATAGAAAAATATAGATTTTCAAAAACAAATTGGTATACACAACTATATAGAAATAAACAATTTGTTAAATTATTAAATGAAGAATATGAAAATAATATAAAATCAGTATTTAATACAGCAACAACTAAGATAGACAATTATATAGAAAATATGAAAAAATCTATAGATATGAACTTTGTAAGATGGGATGTAATAGGAACAACTGGAGAACTTCCAACATCACATACACCAAAAGCTACATATGAAGGAGAAATAGATTATTTAAAAAACTGGGTAAGTCAAAGAGTAGCTTATATGAATACAAGATATAACACAACAGACAGTTTACAATATACAACATACATACAAAATGAAGGTTGGGAAGATACTTGGAAAAAGCAAAATCAAACATCTGGAACAGTTGGAAAAGGATTAGCAGTACAGTCTATAAAAATAACATTACCAAACGCAACAGAAAATCAACATATAAAATACAGAGTACATGTTCAAGATTATGGATGGATGGATTGGAAAGGTGACGGAAATACAGCTGGTATAACAGGTCTAAGAACAGAAGCAATTCAAATAAAATTAGAAGGAATGGATGAATATTCTGTTACATATAGAGTTCATGTACAAGACATAGGATGGACAAACTGGGTAAAAAACGGAGAAACAGCAGGTACAGAAGGACAAGGAAAAAGAATAGAAGCAATTGAAATATTAATAGAAAAAACAAGATATTTAGGAACAACATCTGGTGTTCAAAATAGCAACATAAATTATACTGCACATATACAAGATATTGGATGGTCAGGAACAGCAAAAGACGGTGAAACATTAGGAACTATGCAAGAAAGCAAAAGAATAGAAGCTATTAAAATTGATTTAGGAACTAACTTAGAAAATATAGATTTATCTTATAGAGTACATGTACAAGATATAGGATGGCAAGGCTGGAAATCAAATGGAGAAATAGCAGGAACAACAGGACAGTCAAAAAGAATAGAAGCAATAGAAATAAATGTTCCAACAAATTCAGAATATGTAGTAGACTATAGAGTATATGTACAAGGTATAGGATGGCAAGAATGGAAATCAAATGGACAAATGGCAGGAACAACAGACCAAAGTAGAAGAATAGAAGCAATTGAAATAAAGCTACAGAAGAAAAATTATTTAGGTTCAAAAACTCCTAGTGAAACTGCAAAAGTTCTATATAGTGGACATATACAAGATATAGGTTGGTCTTATAAAGGTGTTGATGGAGAAACAATAGGAACAGTAGATAGATCAAAAAGAATAGAAGCATTAAAAATTGAATTGCAAAATATAGAAAATAATGAAATATCATATAGAGTACATGTACAAGATGTAGGATGGCAAGACTGGAAATCAAACGGAGAAATAGCTGGAACAACAGGAGAAGAAAAAAGAGTAGAAGCAATTCGAATAGAATTAAAAGATACAACAAAATACGATGTTCAATATAGGGCCTATGTACAAGATATAGGATGGCAAGACTGGAAGTCAAATGGAGAAATAGCTGGAACAACAGGAGAATCAAAAAGAATAGAAGCAATTCAAATTAAATTAGTAGAAAAATAAAATATATGTACCTTTTGAAAGGAATGATATTAAACATGAGAAAAAATAAAATTATAAGTATTTTAATAATCTTTGTAATACTTTCATCTTATTTACCAGCAATGTTAAACATAGTAAATGCAGTAGAAGAAACACAAAAAATCAATGCAGAAGAAATAACAGCAAATAGTTTTGAAAATGAAAGATTAGGTCAATATATATTAGAAAATTATGATACTGATAAAGATGGAATACTATCTGATTTAGAAATAGAAGAAATAACAGATTTAGAATTAGATTTTTTAGAAAAAAATAAAGAAGAAGTAGCTACAAGACAAGAACAAAACGAAGAAATACCTCTAGAAGAAGATAAAGAAGGAATTAGTTTACAAGGAATTCAAAATTTAACTAATTTGCAAAAGATTAATTTAATAGGAAATTTTACAAATTATGCAATATTAGATGAATTAGAAAAATTAGAAGAGGTACATATTAAAAATACAAGTCTAGAAACTGAAAACATAAAAATACTTAAAGGAAAAACACAAGAAATAGAATTACCAGAAATTTTAAAAAGTGCTTTTAATCCAGAAAGTAAGTTATATATAGGTGAAGATGCAAAATTTAATTTGATTTCATCAGATGAAACAAGAGAGCCATGTATAAGTCTAAATGAAGACAAAACAGCAATTGTTATTGATACTACAAATGCTAATATAGGTGAGAATGAAGATTTAATTATATTTGATGAAAAAGATGAAGATTGTAAATTAGCAGGAACAACAATATCTGTAAAATTTGAAGTATATGAAGAAGAAGCAAACAAAGATGATAATGCAGAAAATAAAGAAGAAAATGCTACAGAGAATGAAGTAGTAGATAATACTGTGAAAGAAGAACAAATTCCTGAAGCAGATCAAAATCTATTAATGCAGGCAAAAACGCAAGAACCACAGGTAACATATCAAGCCCATGTAGGAAATGTAGGATGGATGAACTCTGTTCAAAGTGAACAAACAGCAGGATTAGCAGGAAGTGGGAATGATTTAGAAGCTTTAAAAATTAGTTTAGTAAATGCAAGTGGAAATGCACATATAAAATATCAAGCACATGTAAGTAATGTAGGATGGCAAAGTTATGTACAAGATGGTTCACAAGCAGGAACAACAGGAGAAAGTAAGCCAATAGAAGCGGTACGAATAAAATTAGAAGGAATTACAGGATATTCAGTAGAATACAGAACATATGTAAAAAATCAAGGATGGCAACAATGGGTATCAGATGGAGTAACAGCAGGAACAACAGGTCAAAGCACTACAATTGAAGCAATTCAAATAAGAATAGTAAAAACAGAAGAATTACAACCATCAAAACCAGAAATAGCGTATAGTGGGCATGTAAGTGGAATAGGCTGGATGAGTCATGCACATAATGGAGAAACAGCAGGAGTAGTAGGAAGTGAAAACTTAGAAGCAATAAGAATAGAATTAGTAAATACAAGTGAAACAGCACATATAAAATATCAAGCACATGTAAGTAATGTAGGATGGCAAAGTTATGTACAAGACGGTTCACAAGCAGGAACAACAGGAGAAAGTAAACCAATAGAAGCAGTACGAATAAAATTAGAAGGAATACCAGGATATTCAGTAGAATATAGAGCATATGTAAGAGGACAAGGATGGCAACAATGGGTATCAGAAGGAATAACAGCGGGAACAACAGGACAAAGTACAACAATACAGGCAATCCAAATAAGAATAGTAAAAACAGAAGAATTACAACCATCAAAACCAGAAATAGCATATAGTGGACATGTAAGTGGAATAGGTTGGATGAGTCATGCACATAATGGAGAAACAGCAGGAGTAGTAGGAAGTGAAAACTTAGAAGCAATAAGAATAGAATTAGTAAATACAAGTGAAACAGCACATATAAAATATCAAGCACATGTAAGTAATGTAGGATGGCAAAGTTATGTACAAGACGGTTCACAAGCAGGAACAACAGGAGAAAGTAAACCAATAGAAGCAGTACGAATAAAATTAGAAGGAATACCAGGATATTCAGTAGAATATAGAGCATATGTAAGAGGACAAGGATGGCAACAATGGGTATCAGAAGGAATAACAGCGGGAACAACAGGACAAAGTACAACAATACAGGCAATCCAAATAAGAATAGTAAAAACAGAAGAATTACAACCATCAAAACCAGAAATAGCATACAGTGGACATGTAAGTAAAGTAGGTTGGATGAGTCATGCACATAATGGGGAAACAGCAGGAATAGAAGGAAGCAATAACCTAGAAGCAATAAGAATAGAATTAGTAAATACAAGTGAAACAGCACATATAAAATATCAAGTTCATGTAAGCAATGTAGGATGGATGAGTACTGTACAAGATGGTTCAGATGGTGGAGTAACAGGACAAAGTAAAGCAATAGAAGCAATAAGAATTAATTTAGAAGGAATACCAGGATATTCAGTAGAATACAGAGCATATGTAAGAGGACAAGGATGGCAAGCATGGGCGGTAGATGGAATGACAGCAGGAACAGAAGGACAAAGTACAACAATACAAGCAATTCAGATAAGAATAGTAAAAACAGAAGATACAGTAGTTCCAAAAGTACAATATAGTGGATATGTAAATAACACATGGACAAATTCTGTAAGCAATGAAGGAACTTTAGGAACAATAGGTTCAAATTTAGAAGGAATAAAAATAAATTTAATAAATGCAGATGAAAACGCACATATAAAATATACACCACATGTTAAAGACATTGGATGGAGAGATACTGTAAAAGATGGAGAAGTAGCTGGAATAATAGGACAAAATTTGGGATTAGAAGCAATACGTATAGAGTTAGAAGGATTAGATGGATATTCAATAGAATATAGAGCATATGTTCAAGGACAAGGATGGCAAGATTGGGTATCAGATGGTTTAACAGCCGGAACAACAGGAGCTAGTCTACCAATACAGGCAATCCAAATAAGAATAGCAATAAAATTTAAAAAGAAAAATACATCAAATTTTACAAACATGGATGAATCAAAATATCCAGGTTTTAAACAAAAATTACAACAACTTCAAAATCAACATCCAAATTGGATTTTAACAATAAAATATACAGGATTAGATTGGAATGCAGTATTAAATGGAGAAGATGTTTTAGTTAATGGGCAACCAAAAAGCTTAACACAAAATACAAATCAGTGGATAAATGGTAATACAGAATATGGAACAGGATGGCGTAGAGCATCAAGAGAAGCTATTGCATATATGATGGATCCAAGGAATAGTTTGGATGAGACTTATATATTCCAATTCCAAGATTTAACATCAATTGCAGGAACATATGATGATATAGCTAACATGATAGAAGGTAGTTTTTTAACTAAATATCCAACATCTAGTACAGATAGTATTATAAATGCAATACTTTCAAGTTCAAGAACATATAATGTTAGCCCATATCATTTGGTATCAAGAATGTTGCAAGAACAAGGAAATGATGGCAGTGCATTAAATGGCTATACATATAATGGAAGAATAGTATATAATTTATTTAATATAGGAGCTACAGGAAGTACAGATGCAGAAATAATACAAAATGGAGCAAAATATGCATATGATAAGCATTGGTTTACTCCAGAGACATGTATATTAGACAGTGCAAGGTTCTTGAATAGTGGATATTTATCAAAAGGACAAACAACATTATATTTTCAAAAATTCAATGTTGTAAATGCACCATATTTTGAAAATCAATACATGCAAAATATTAGAGCTGCAAATGATGAAGGTGCAAGAATTTCAAATGAATATAAAGAAAATGGATTAATAAATGGGGAATTTGAATTTGTAATTCCAGTTTATGAAAATATGCCAGCAACAGCAGTACCAAGACCAATAGGTTAAATAACAAAAAAGTACAAGAAACCCTTGTACTTTTTTCATTTAAATGATATTATATAGACGTATTTTAATGTAAATGAAAAAAGAAATTAGGAGGTAAGTGTAATAATGAAAATATTAATTACAGGAGCAAATGGAATGCTTGCAAAATCAGTAAGAAAAAGACTAGAAAAAGGAAATGAGTTAATATGCACAGATGTTGCAGACTTAGATATAACAGATGAAAAAGCAGTATCAGAATACGTAAAAAATGTAAAACCAGAATATATAATAAACTGTGCAGCATATACAGCAGTAGATAAAGCAGAAACAGCAGGAGAAATAGTAGAAAAGATAAATGCAGATGGACCAAAAAATTTAGCAAAAGCAGCAAAAGAAAATAATAGTATATTAGTACATATAAGTACAGATTATGTATTTGGAGGAGATTTAGATATTTCAAAAGAATATAAAGAAGATGATCCTAAAAAACCAGTTACAGCATATGGAATAACAAAATTACATGGAGAAGAATATATAGAACAAAATACAGATAAATATTATATATTTAGAACGGCATGGTTATATGGAGATGGAAATAATTTTGTAAGAACTATGTTAAAATTGGGAGAAACAAAAGATGAGTTAAATGTAGTATCAGATCAACATGGTTCGCCTACATATGCAGAAGATTTAGCAAACTTTATAGGACAAGCAATAGAAAAGAAAATACCTTATGGAGTATATCATGCAACAAATGAAGGATTTACAACTTGGTATGATTTTACAAAAGCAATTTTTGAATATGCAGGAATTATTTGTCAAGTAAATCCAGTTTCAACAGAAAAATATATAGAAATGATGAAAATTACTCAAGCAAAAAGACCTAAAAATTCTCAAATGTCAAAAGAAAAATTAAAAGCACAAGGAATAGAAGTTCCAGAATGGGAAGATGGATTGAAAAGATATTTGAAAGAAGAAGGAAAATTATAATTTAAAAATAATTACAATTTTGGAGTTGTTAAACTTCATTTATGAAGAACTAAATATGAAAGGATGAGAAAAATGAAAAATAGAAAGGGAATAATTTTAGCAGGAGGAAGTGGAACAAGATTGTATCCATTAACACTTGCAATATCAAAACAAATAATGCCTGTATATGATAAACCAATGATATATTACCCATTATCAGTTTTAATGCAAGCTGGAATAAAAGATGTATTAATAATATCAACACCTAGAGATATAGTAACATTTAGAGAACTTTTAGGTGATGGAAAACAATGGGGAATGAACTTTGAATATAAAGTTCAAGAAAAGCCAAATGGATTAGCAGAAGCTTTTATAATAGGAGAAGAATTTATAGGACAAGATAATGTTGCAATGATATTAGGAGATAATATGTTTTATGGAGAGCATTTTGCAGAAAAAGTTATTGCAGCAAACAACAGAGAAGATGAAGCAACAATTTTTGGATATTATGTAAAAGACCCAAGAGCATATGGAGTTGTAGAAATAGACAAAGAAGGTAAAGCAATATCAATAGAAGAAAAACCAGAAAATCCAAAATCAAACTATGCAGTACCAGGATTATATTTCTATACAAATGAAGTTATTGAAATAGCAAAAAGTGTTAAGCCTTCAGCAAGAGGAGAATTAGAGATAACATCTGTAAATGATGAATATATGAAACGTGGAAAATTAAAAGTTGAAAAATTAGGAAGAGGAATGACATGGTTTGATACAGGAACACATGATGCATTACTAGAAACAGCAAGTTTTGTTCAAACAATAGAAAAAAGACAAGGATTACAAGTATGTTGCCCAGAAGAAATTGCATATAAAAACGGATGGATAGACTCTAACCAATTATTAGAACTAGCACAAAAATTCATGAAAACAGACTATGGAAAATATTTAAAAGATTTAGCAGAAAATAAATTTGGAGAAGAGTAAAAATAATAGAAATATAAATTTGGTAAAAATATCTAAAGAAGAAAAATTATATTTCTATCTATCACAACACTTTTATATAGTAAATAAATTAATTTGAAAAAAAGGAAGGGCGTGTTGGATTAAATATGTATAAAAAAAGAATTATTATTTGTATATTATTAGCAATTTTAATATTATTAAGTTTTAAAATTAGCTATGCATTAGATGATAATACTAATGCAATAAATATACAATATCAATCACACGTACAAGATGTAGGATGGCAAGCACCAAAAAATAATGGAGCAGTTTCAGGAACAGAAGGACAATCAAAAAGAATAGAAGCTATAAAAATAGTAACATCTAATCTACCAGAAGGTGTAAAAGTAAAATATCAAACACATGTAGGTGAAATAGGATGGCAACCATGGAAAAATGAAGGAGAAATAGCAGGCACAGAAGGCCAATCAAAAAGAATAGAAGCAATAAGAATAAAATTAGAAAATACAGACAAATATTCTGTGCAATATAGAGTACATGTACAAGATATAGGTTGGCAAAATTGGTGCGAAGATGGAGAAACAGCAGGAACAGAAGGCCAATCAAAAAGAATAGAAGCAATACAAATTAAAATTGTAGAAAAACAAGTAAAAGGAACAATAAATTTAGATACAAATTTAGAAAATACTACATTTAATTCAGATGGAATAGAAATAAATGGATGGAAATTAGCAAATGTTCCAAATACAAGTATAGAAACATATTTAAATGGAGAAAAAATACAATCTAAAATAACATATAATGCAGATGATAATTTAGTAACAAAAACAAAAGGATATGGAATAGAAACTAATAATGCACAGCCACGATTTAATATAAAAATAGATACAACAAATTTGGAAACAAACACATATAATTTAGAATTAAAATTAGTTGATAACCAAGGAAATATAATAGCTACAAAACAAAGTAGTTTGAAATTAGATAAAGATACATTAATAGTACAATATCAATCACATGTACAAGATATTGGATGGCAAGCTATGAAAAAAAATGAAGAAATTTCCGGTACAACAGATCAATCTAAAAGATTAGAAGCAATAAAAATTAATGTATCAAATTTACCTAAAGGAATAGAATTAAAATACCAAGTACATGTAGGAAAAGTAGGATGGCAAACATGGAAAAATGAAGGAGAAATAGCAGGAACAGAGGGGCAAGGTTTAAGATTAGAAGCTATAAGAATCAAATTAGAAAATACAGATAAATATTCTATACAATATAGAACGCATGTACAAGATGTAGGCTGGCAAGATTGGTGTGAAGATGGAGAGATTTCAGGAACAGAAGGCCAATCAAAAAGAATAGAAGCAATACAAATTAGAATAGTAGAAAAGCAAATAAAAGGAACAATAAATATAGATACAGATTTAACAAATACTATATTTGATTCAGATGGAATAGAAATAAATGGATGGAAAATGGCAAATAATCCAAATACAAGTCTAGAAACATATCTAAATGGAGAAAAAATCCAATCTGAAATAACATATAGTGAAGATAATAATTTAGTAACAAATACAAAAGGATATGGAATAGAAAGCAATAATACACAGCCACGATTTAATATAAAAATAGATACAACAAATTTAGAAACAAATACGTATAATATAGAATTAAAATTGGTTGATAATCAAGGAAATATAATAGCTACAAAACAAAGTAGTCTAAAACTAGATAAAGATACATTAATAGTAAAATATCAATCACATGTACAAGATGTTGGATGGCAGTCCATAAAAAAGAATGGAGAAACTTCAGGAACGACAGAACAATCTAAAAGATTAGAAGCAATAAAAATAGAAATAGCAAATTTACCAGAAGGGGTAAAAGTAAAATATCAAGCACATGTAGGAGAAGTAGGATGGCAACCTTGGAAAGATGAAGGAGAAATAGCAGGAACAACAAACCAATCAAAAAGAATAGAGGCTATAAGAATAAAATTAGAAAATACAGATGAATATTCTATTGAATACAGAGCATATGTACAAGATGTAGGATGGCAAGAATGGTGTTCAGATGGTGAATATGCAGGTACAACAGAAGAATCAAAAAGAATAGAAGCAATACAAATTAAAATAGTTAAAAAATCAAACACAGAGAAAACTACAGCTTTTATAGATACAAAAGGTTCAATTCATAACACAAATGGACAAATAAAAGGATGGGTTATGTCTAATGTTCCAAATTTAACTATTAAAGTATTTTTTGATGGAGCAGAGCAAGGTAATGTATCTAGAGTTGTAAGGACAGATGTACTAAATAGTGTAAAAGGATATGGTGGAGATATAACAAATCCATACCCAGGTTTTTCTCTAAATTTTGATTTTTCAAAACAATCTTTAGGAAATCACACAATAAAAGTAGAAATCTGGTCAAGTGATAATAGAAAATTACAAGAATTATCTTCAACAATAAATATTATAAATAAGATAGAATACGGAACAGGAGAATATGGATACAGTGGTGCAGCAATACATGGAGTTGCTGGTGGTACTTCACTTAGATATTATAAATATGGAAGTGGACCAAATGTATTTTTTGCAACGTTTTGTGTACATGGGTTTGAAGATTCATGGGCAGCAGATGGATTTATTTTAACATGCATAGCAGATAATCTTTATAATAAATTAATTGCTATGCAAGATAAAGCAATAGCTGATAAATGGACTATATATATATTCCCAGAAGTTAATCCAGATGGAAGAAGAATGGGATATACAAATAACGGACCAGGAAGACTTACCTTATATAGTCAAGCAGGAAGAGGAATTGATATAAACAGATCTTGGCAAACTGGAAATTCATATACAAGATATACAGATTCAAGAAATTATAATGGTACAGCTGGATTTCAAGCTTATGAAGCATCAGCATTAAGAGATTTTATGCTATCACATAAATCTACTTCAGGACAAACAGTAGTAGTTGATTTACATGGATGGGAAAATCAATTAATAGGAAATGAACAAATTGCAAAATATTACAAAGCATATATCCCAACATGTGACACTAGAAATTATGGTGTATATGGAAATCAATATATAGTATCTTGGGCAAGGCAAAATTTAGGAGCAAAAGCAACTTTAGTGGAATTACCAAAAGCAAACAGCCCAGAACACTTAAATAGTATGGGATTATCTGATTTATATATATATGCAACATTACAAATGCTAAGAGAGGTATAGCAATATGAATAAAAAGAAAATAATTATAAGTATATGTATAATAGCATTAATAATTTTAATAATAGGATTATTTTTTATAATAAATTGGAAAAATCAAAAAGAAGAGCAAGAAAAAAGTAATAATCAAGAAAAAACATTTGAAGAATTTAAAAATGATTCCATAATGTATGATGAGCAAGCAGACTTAGATGAATTAAAAGAAGAATATAAAATAACAGGACCAGATGAAATTTATGAAATACAAACAGAATATGATGGCAGAAAAGCCGTGGTAGTAAAGCCAGAAATTAATTATAAAGTAGCATTTGCAGGAATTATAAAAAATGATATTCCAAATTTTTCAGAAATAGATAGTTGTTTTGAAGAAAATTATCCTAAAGAAAATGGAATTTGGATAGATAAAACAAGCCAAGAAAGTATTATAAATTATTTAAATAATACAGAATTATTAAACAATGAATATTCAGTAAATGACGATGGATTTTTACAAGTAAATAAAAAAGATAATGAAACTGAAATAGATGCAACTCTTGAAGAAATTGTTAATTCAAATAAACTAACTATAATTTCAATATCTGGAACCTGTTATATGGTAGACCCTGTAACTGGAGAAATTGTAAAAAATCCATTTGAAGACTTAGATAGTACTCAAACATATGAGTATTTTGAATATGAAGATGATAAAATTATCTTTGTAACTGAAAATATAAATAAAGAATTAACAGAAGATGAAATTTTTGAAAGTATCATAGAATTAATAAAATAGAAAGGAATGAATTAAAAATGGGACAATTCAAAAAAATAGAGACAAGTATTGATGGTGTATATGTAATAGAACCAACGGTTTTTGGAGATAACAGAGGATACTTCATGGAAACATATGCACAAAAAGATTTTGAAGAAATAGGTTTAAACTACAACTTTGTACAAGACAACCAATCAAAATCAAAAAAAGGAGTATTAAGAGGTTTACACTTCCAAAAAGAAAACACACAAGCAAAACTTGTAAGATGTATAAGAGGAGAAGTATTTGACGTTGCAGTAGACTTAAGACCAGGAAGTAAAACATATGGAAAATGGGAAGGAGTCATACTAACAGAAGAAAATAAAAAAATGTTCATGATACCAAGAGGATTTGCACATGGATTTTTAGTTTTATCAGACGAAGCAGAATTCACATATAAATGTGATGATGTATACAATCCAAATGCAGAAGGTGGACTAAAATGGGACGATCCAGAAGTTGGAATAAAATGGCCAATGGAAGGATTAAAAGCAGAAGAAATACTAACATCAGAAAAAGACGGAAAATGGCCAACACTAGCAGAACTAAAAAACACAGACTTATTCAAAAATTTATAATTGTCATTTTGGGGACAGTCCCCAAAATGACAAAAAGGAGAAACATGATTGAAATATTAAAGGCAAAAGAAGTGTTTAAACAATATGTATCAAATTATGATATTAAAAATGGAAGAATTAATCTAAAAATTATACATACATATCATGTTGCTGAAAATTCAAAAATGATAGCAAAAAATTTAGGTTTAAATAATGAAGAACAAAATTTAGCAGAATTAATAGGCTTATTACATGATATAGGAAGATTTGAGCAAGTTAGATTATATAATAGTTTTAATGACAAAGAAACTATAGACCATGCAAGCAAAGGATTAGAAGTTTTATATGCAGACAAACATATCAGAAAATATATAAAAGATGATAAATATGATGCAATAATATATAAAGCAATAGAAAATCATAATAAATTACGTATTGAAAAAGGATTAACAGAACAAGAACTATTACATACTAAAATTATAAGAGATGCTGATAATATAGATATATTTAGAGGCTTACTAGAACAAAAAATTGAAGACTTTGGAAAATTTGGAAGTGAAGATATATCAAAAGAAGTATTAACACCATATTTTTATGAAAGCTTTAAAGAAGAAAGATTATTAGAATATGATAAAGCTAAAAATGATATGGATATAATGGTTGCAATAATTGCACATATATTTGCATTGGAATTTGATGAAAGTCTGAGAATAATAAAAGAAAATGATTATATTAATAAATTTGTAAAAAGATTAAATTGTCAAGACAAATACACAAAAGAAAAAATAGATGAAATAGCTAAAATGTCAATAGAATATATAAATAGAAAATTAAAGTAAAGGGACTAACCTTAAGAAAGGATTGATAGTAAAAATGAAAAACAATATTTTAGTAACAGGAGCAGCAGGGTTTATAGGAGCAAATTTTGCAGAATACTTTGTAAACAAACATCCAGACTACAATATAATAGTTGTAGACAAATTAACATATGCAGGAAATTTAGCAAATTTAAAGAAGGTGCAAGATAAAATAACATTTATCCAAGCAGATATATGTGACTTTGAAAAAATGAAAGATATTTTCGATAAATATGATATAAATGGTGTAATTCACTTTGCAGCAGAATCTCATGTAGACAATAGTATAAAGAATCCATTTATATTTACACAAACAAATGTAATTGGAACACATACTTTACTAGAAACAGCCAAACAAAAATGGGGAGAAGGAAGTTCTAATAAATTTGTACATATATCAACAGATGAAGTATATGGTTCACTAGGAGAAGAAGGATATTTTACAGAAACTTCACCAATAAAACCAAGTAGCCCATATTCATCATCAAAAGCAAGTTCAGATTTAATTGCTCTTGCATATAAAGAAACATATAAAATGAATATAAATGTAACAAATTGTTCAAACAACTATGGACCATATCAACATAATGAAAAATTGATTCCACATATGATTAAATTAGCATTAAAAGACGAAAAGCTACCAGTATATGGAACAGGAAAAAATATAAGAGATTGGTTATATGTAGAAGACCACTGTGAAGCAATAGATTTAGTATTCCATAATGGAAGAGCAGGAGAAAGATACAATATTGGCGGACACAATGAAAGAAGAAATATACAAATAGTAAAACTAATATTACAAAGATTAGGAAAATCAGAAGATTTAATCGAATATGT
>CALXXK010000001.1 GCA_944392675.1 uncultured Clostridia bacterium | reverse complement strand
ATGCAAGCATAGAAGATATAGTTTTAAAATTTAGAGAATATAAAAAAGAAAAACAAGCAATGGAAGAAGCAGAAGAATTATTACATGATCCAGAAATGAAAGAATTGGCAGAAGCAGAGTATTATGAAGCAAAGGATAAGTTACCAAAAATAGAAGAAGAATTAAAAATTCTATTAATACCAAAAGACCCAGATGATGATAAAAACATTATTTGTGAAATAAGAGCAGGAGCTGGAGGAGAAGAGGCAGCTTTATTTGCGGGTACACTATTTAGAATGTATACAATGTATGCAGAGAAAAAACATTGGAAACTAGAAGTTTTAAATGAAAACGAAACAGGACTTGGAGGATATAAAGAAATATCATTTATGATAACAGGAAAAGGAGCATATAGTAGATTAAAATTTGAAAGTGGTGTACATAGAGTACAAAGAGTGCCAGATACAGAAAGTAGTGGAAGAATTCATACATCAACAGCGACTGTAGCTGTTTTACCAGTAGTAGAAGATGTAGAAATAGAAATAAATCCATCAGATATAAAAATGGAAGTGTTTAGAGCTTCAGGAGCTGGAGGCCAACATATCAATAAAACCTCATCAGCCGTAAGGCTTATACATGAACCAACAGGAATAGTAGTAGAATGTCAAACAGAAAGATCACAATTCCAAAATAAAGATAATGCAATGCGAATGTTAAGAACCAAATTATATGAAATAGAAAAACAAAAACAAGATAGTGAAGTAGCAAATGCAAGAAAAAGTCAAGTTGGTTCAGGGGATAGAAGTGAAAAAATAAGAACATATAATTATCCTCAAGGAAGAATAACAGATCATAGAATAGGTATGAGTATATATCAAATGGAAAATTTCTTGAATGGAGACCTTGACGAAATGATAGATAATTTAATTGCAGCAGATAGAGCAGAAAAACTAAAAGGTGAAGAAGAATAAAAAAATTTTGTGATATTTTTTATCTAATAGGAATTTTTATGAAATTCTTATTAGATAAAAATGTTTATGACTTTAAACAAAATATACTAATTGCAGAAAGCTAGTAGGAGGTTATATGAAATTATTAATAATATCAGATATTCATGGATCAAGTTACTATGCAAATAAAATATTAGAAATAAATGAAAAAGAAAAACCAGATAAAATAATTTTATTAGGGGATTTATATTATCATGGACCAAGAAATTCATTGACTAAAGATTATGCACCTATGGAAGTCGCAAAAATATTAAATTCTTTAAAAGATAAAATTTTAGCAGTAAAGGGAAACTGTGATGCAGAAGTAGATCAAATGATTTCGGAATTTAAATTAGAAAATAATCTAGAAATGAAGGTTAATAATTTAAATGTATTTTTTACACATGGACATAGATACAATATTGATAAATTACCAAAAAAGAAAATAGATATGTTAATATATGGACATATTCATACAGGTTTTATAAAAGAAAAAGATGGTATAATAGTAGCAAATGCAGGTTCTATTTCATTACCAAAAAATGATACGAAAAATAGTTATTTAATTTTAGATGAAAAAGAACTTGTTTTGAAAGACATAGAAGGAAACATAATAGATAAAAAATTATTATAAAAATAATAATAAGAAATAAAAAATACTATATAAAAATTGGTTAAAACTATTTGTAATAAAATAAAACTCTTTAAAATAAACTAAAATAAAGAATATTTTAAGGAGTTTTTTATATGCAAGAAATAATAAAAACCACATTAATAGGTTTATTTTTTGGAACATTTGGAACTACATTAGGTGGAATACTAGGAGTAGTACTAAAAAGAAATTCAAACAAATTTCTAAGTTTCATATTAGCTTTAGCATCTGGGTTAATGACATCAATAATATGTTTTGAATTAATTCCAGAAGCCCTAGGGATTAGCAATATATCAAATGTCATAATAGGAATAATATTAGGAATAATAATGATGATTTTTTGCGATTTATTAGTTGAGAAGAAATTTAGCGTAAATGAAAAATATAAAAATAGTAAAAATACATTATTAAAAACAGGAATAATAGTTTCAATAGGTTTGGCAATTCATAATTTTCCAGAAGGATTAGCTATAGGGTCAGGATTTGAAGCATCAATAAAATTAGGGTTTGCTCTTGCAATAGCTATATGCTTGCATGATATACCAGAAGGAATATCAATGGCAGTACCTATGAAAAATGGAGGAATGAAAAAAAGTAAAGTTATTTTCTATGTAGTATTATCAGGAGTGACAACAGGAATTGGAGCATTTTTTGGAGCAATAATAGGAAACATATCACAAGAAATAATTGCAATATGTTTGAGTTTTGCTGCAGGTGCAATGTTATATATAGTATCAGGAGAGCTTGTACCAGAATCAAATAAATTATACCATGGAAGAATGACAGCTATTGGAAATATAATAGGATTTTTGTTAGGAATATTAGCTACTATGATATAAGTTACCACTCATGCCTAGTGCTATTTGATAATTTCCAAAAAATATATATTTAATCTTGAAAACGTCGAAAAGATATGGTAGAATACAAACAGAGTTTTGAATAAAGAAAGGAACAAAATATGCAAGATATATTAAAAGGATTAAATGACAAACAATACGAAGCCGTAGTAAATACAGAAGGGCCATGCTTAGTAATAGCAGGAGCTGGAAGCGGAAAAACAAAAGTATTAACACACAAAATAGCTTATCTAATAGGAGAAAAAAATGTTAAGCCATGGGATATTCTAGCAATAACATTTACAAATAAAGCCGCAAATGAAATGAAAGAAAGAATAGCAGGATTAGTAGGAGACCCAGCAAAAGACATATGGATGGGAACATTTCACTCAATATGTGTGCGTATTTTAAGGAGATTTATAGATAGAATAGGGTTTGACACTTCATTTATTATATTTGACACATCAGACCAAAAAACATTGGTAAAAAATTGTATGAAAGACCTAGCGATAGATGATAAATTATTTAATGATAGATCAGTTCTTTCAGAAATAAGTAATGCAAAAAATGAAATGTTGGAGCCAGACCAATATACTTTAAGAGCAAATGGAGATTTCAGAAAAGAAACAATAGCAACCGTTTATGAATTATATCAAAAAAGATTAAAAGAAAATAATGCAATAGATTTTGATGATATCATAAATTATACTATTAAAATACTAATGGAAAATCCAGATGTATTAGAATATTATTCAAATAAATTTAAATATGTTTTAGTAGATGAGTATCAAGATACTAATAAATCACAATTTACATTAATAACACTATTCGCATCAAGAAATGGAAATATAACAGTTGTTGGAGATAATGACCAAGGAATATATTCTTTTAGGGGAGCAGACATTTCAAATATTTTAAATTTTGAAAGAGATTTCCCAGGAACTAAAATAATTAAATTAGAGCAAAATTATAGATGTACAGGAAATATATTAAAAGCAGCTAATGCTGTAATAAAAAATAATGAAGTAAAATACAAAAAAGAATTATGGACAGAAAACGAACAGGGAAATTTACCACAAGTATATTTAGCAGAAAACGAATATGATGAAGGTTCATATATAGTTTCACAAATAGAACATCTAAAAAGAGAAGAATATTATAAATATTCTGATTTTGCAGTTTTATATAGAATGAATACACAATCAAGAGCAATAGAAGATATTTTCAGAAGAGAAAATATTCCATACAAAATTGTAGGTGGATTAAAATTCTATGAAAGAAAAGAAATAAAAGATATAATTGCATATTTAAGATTAATACAAAATAATGCAGATAATTTAAGTTTAAAAAGAATAATAAACGAACCCAAAAGAGGAATTGGGAAAACTAGTTTAGACAAAGTAGAGCAATTAGCAATTTCAAATGAAAAATCAATGTATGAAATAATAAAAGATGCAGAGCAATATGGGCTAAATAGAGTATATTTAAACTCAAGAGAATTTATAAATACAATAGAGGAACTAAAAAGTAAAATAGAAGACTTATCAGTATCAGAATTAATCAAACAAACATTGAAAAAGACAGGATATACAAAAGCATTAGAAGATGAGAATACAATAGAAGCAGAAAATAGAATAGAAAACTTAGAAGAATTTTTAACAGTCGCAATGGAATTTGAAGAAGAGTTTGCAGAAAATGGACTAAGAGAATTTTTGGAAGGAATAACATTATCAAGTGACCTTGACAATATGGAAGAAAATGAAGAATCCGTAACACTTATGACATTACATAGTGCAAAAGGACTAGAATTTCCAGTAGTATTTTTAGTAGGAATGGAAGAAGGAATATTCCCTGGATACAAATCAATTTCAGAACCAAAAGAATTAGAAGAAGAAAGACGTTTATGTTATGTAGGAATCACAAGAGCAAAAAATTATTTATTTTTAACATGCAGTAGACAGCGTACAATATTTGGTTCAACAAGTTATAATCCAGTATCAAGATTTCTAAAGGAAATACCAGAAGATTTACTAGAAGGATATCAAGATGTATTTGGAGACAGTGATGGAAAAACAAATAAAGACAGGATGTTTGAAGATTCACCATATAGTTGGACATATGGAAGTAAAAATTCTGGAAATATAAAGACATACAAAATAGATACACAAAAAGAACCATCTGTAGCAATTGCAGGAAATGTAAAAAAATCAAACAATTCAAATGGATTTATGTTTAGAACAGCAGAAAGCTTTCTAAATAACTTAAATAATATAGGAAAGAAATCAGCACAGCAAGTAGATTTAAGTAAATATGAAGCAGGAATAAGAGTATATCACAAAAAATTTGGGGAAGGAACAATAAATTCAGTAGAACCAGAAGGAGAAGATTTAAAAGTAGATATAAACTTTGATAAAGTAGGGCATAAACGACTAATGGCAAAATTTGCAAACCTTGAAATAATTTAATTAGAAAAAAGATATCTTTCATTTTGATAAGATATCTTTTTGTGCTGTTATAGAAAGTCACACACTTTCCAATACTAATATAAAAATTAATTTACAATTAATTTTTAATTTGATAATTCTGTTTTAACAGTATTTATTTCAGTTACAGTTGCTTTTTGAGCAGGTATATAATACCCCTTAGATTGAGCAATTTTAAATAATTCATATTGAAAACTTTCATCATTATTTCTTATCTGTTGAAAAGTTTGTCTTAATTGCATATTTTCTGATTCAGAAATAGCTGTTTGATAAGCTGTTAAATCAGATTTAACACCTGATAAAATATCATTTACCATAGTTTTTTCATCCATTATATTTTCCTCCTTACTATTTAATTATTCAAAAAAGTCATTAATTTTTGTTTAGTATTTAATGCATCTTGAGCTGATTTAGTAAATAATTGTTTAATTTGTGGATCAACTGCTTGAGATGAATAAGTGTTTAATTTTTGATATGCAGTTTCATGTGCACCTATTAAGTGTCTTAAATGTTGTAATTCCATTTGATTTAAATCTGCCATTTTTATCCTTCCTTTCATTTTAAATTCTTAAATAGTTTTTACAAAATTAATTTTTTTATTCATTTTTTTAGGGGACGTTCCTTCAATCCCGAAAATTAGGGAACAAAGGGACGGACCTTCCAGATTTCATTAAGCTTCTTCCCATCAGGTTCCCCCTATTTATCATCAAATATGTGATTTTTCGGTTCAATACATAATTTAAAAAATTCTAAATTAATTTTTTGGCACCCTTTCACTTAGTCCGAGCTAAAGCTCGACGCGAACATTTTCCAAAAAATTAATAAAGAATTTCTAAAATTATTTCAATCACATTCAAAATCAAATATTTGATGATAAATAGGGGGAACCTGATGGGAAGAAGCTTAATGAAATCTGGAAGGTCCGTCCCTTTGTTCCCTAATTTTCGGGATTGAAGGAACGTCCCCTAAAATAAAGAAAAAACATAAAAAATAAAGAATAACGAAGAAAAAACAAAAAATCTTACGGAAATTAGCAATTCATAATCTTTGCAATTTTATAAAAATTACAATAATATTACAATATCATATACAAAGGAGATATTGTAATGTTAAAAAAATTAATGGTACATACAAAAAAAGGAATAAAAATGTTTATTCTTTTAGTAATTGCAATTTTTTTAATAATTGGAGCAATAGCTTTTTTATATAAACCAACATATAGTGTTTATATAGAAGGAGAGCAAGTAGGATATACAGAAAATAGAACAGAACTACAACATAAAATTAATACTTTTGTAGAACACGGAGATGGAGAAAATAATAACACAGCATTTGTCCAAGTAGAAAATCTTCCTGAATATAAGTTATGTTTATTAAAAAAGGATGTAGTAACAAATGATGATGAAATATTTAATAAGGTAAAGGAACAAGGTATAGAATATTATAGATATTATTCTATATTAGATAATGGACAAGAGAAGTACTATGTTTCTAGTTTTGAAGAAGCTCAAAAAGTAATAGATACACTTAAAGAAAAAGGTAGTACAAATATAAATAATTTATCAATAGCAGAAAAATATGAAACAGAAATGAAAGATTTTGTATCTTCTGATGAAGCAATAGCTAAATTATATGTAGAGCCAGTTAAAGTAACGGTAGCAAGTACTAGAAGTTCAAAAACTAATACATATAAAGCAACAGGATCTGTTAATACTTCAAGTAAAACATCAGGAGGAAAAGCGAATTTAGGAATTAGTTTGATAAGACCAGTTTCAGGTATTATTACATCAAAATTTGGGGTTGGAAGTGCAATAAGAAGATCTTCACATACTGGATTAGATATAGCAACATCAGCAGGAACTCCAATTGCAGCTGCTGCATCAGGAACAGTAACTTTTTCTGGATATAAAGGATCTTATGGAAATATGATAGTAATATCACATGGAAATAATGTTCAAACATATTATGCTCATTGTAGTAAATTATATGTTTCAGCTGGTGCTAGTGTATCACAAGGACAAACTATAGCGGCAGTTGGATCAACAGGAAATTCTACAGGTCCACATTTACATTTAGAAATAAGAGTAAATGGAGTAGCATATAATCCACAAAATTATTTATATTAAAAAATTATAAAAAATGTGTAAAATAAGAATCCAGATTTTATAGATAATCTGGATTTTATTGAATAATGAAAAGAGGGAATCTATTTTGAACTATATCCTAAAAAGTAGAAATGAGTTAAAATGGATACCCTCCATGATTATTTAAAATAAATTTAAGTTATTTTTAGTTTTATTAAAATTTAATTTATATAAAAATTTATTCTGAAAAATATTTTATTCCTATAGAAATTGCATTCTTTTTAATAATACTATTTCCATGTTCTATCAGTTTGGTTTTAAAAGTGTTAGAGTTTGAAACAAATTTTCCAAATTCTGATATTGTATTATAAAATATTTTTATATTTTTATAATTTATATTAATATTTGAAAGTATCAAATAATATGTATCATTATATAAATATAAAGAAATATGTTTTGATAATTTATTTATTTCAAATTGATTTTTGTTATTTATACAATTACAGAAATTGCAAAATTCATCAAAACTATCAAATTTATAAATAGAATTTGAATTATTAATATTTACGGATTTCCTTTTAACTGTTAATTTTTTGGGAGTATTTGGTAAAATGTCTTTAAAGTCAGTTTCATTATATTTAGTAATAGTAAAAACAAACATATCATCAGGAGTAGAAAATGCTTCGATAAGAAGTTTACAATTTTCAGTATAAAAACCTACTTCCTTTTCTGCTTTTGATAGTATGTTTAAAAATAATCCCTGATTTTCTAAGGATTTTGTCATTATTGTATGTAAATCTGTATGATTTTGCTTTAAATCTTCATCATTGATGATAACACGAATTTTATTTTCAGTTAATTTTTCAATCTTCATATAAAGAAATTCCTCCTAAAAAAGTACTAATTATATTATACTACTAATATTATTATATTTAAATGCACAATTTTTGGTAATAAAAATAATTAACTTTTTTAAATATATCATAAATAAAAGATTAATTCAACTTTTTAATTGCTTAATTGAAGAAAATACCAAAATTTACTTGAAAAAAATGTTAAATCAATATATAATACTTATGTGAAAAAATAAATACCCGTAAGACGGAACAATATTGGAGGTAAAAATATGGCAACAAAAGAAAAAAATATATGGATATTATTAATATTTATTTTGTCAGGACTAGTAGTAGGGGGATTACTAGGAGAATTAGCATCAAAGGTTGATTGGTTATGGTGGTTATCATATAGTCAAAGTTTTGGGCTAGAAAATCCAATTCCACTAGATCTAGGAGTTTTAAAACTATCTTTTGCATTAACATTCAAAATAAGTGTTGCCAGTATAATAGGAATGACTTTGGCAATATTCATATATAAGAAAATATAAGAAAAAAATAGGGGCAAATAAAAAAAGAAAGGAAGGGATTTATTTGTCTCTAAAAATGAAAGAATTACCAGAATTAGAAAGACCATATGAGAAATTAGAATTATATGGAGAAAAAAACTTATCAAATGCAGAATTATTGGCAATTATAATAAAAACGGGAACTAGAACTGAAAATTCTGTACAAATAGCACAAAAAATATTAAAATTGAACAATGAAAATATTGATGAGTTAAATTTTTTAAGAAATGTTACAATAGAAGAATTAAAAAAAATAAATGGAATAGGAAAAGTAAAAGCAATTCAATTAAAAGCAGTATGTGAGCTAGCAATAAGAATGTCTAGACCAAATAACTATAAAAAAATAAAAGTGGGCCAACCATATGATTTAGCAAAGCTATTAATGAATGAATTAAGATATGAAAAAAAAGAAATTGCAAAATTAGTAATATTAAATGAAAAAAATGAGATATTAAAGATATATGATATAGCAATAGGCGGAACAAATTTTGCAGAAATTGGTATGAAAGATGTTTTGTCAGAGCCTATAAAAATGAAAGCACCAAAAATAATTTTAGTACATAATCATCCAACAGGAGATTGTACACCAAGCAAATCTGATATCACAATTACAGAAAGATTATATGATGCGGCACAACTTTTAGGAATTAAACTTTTAGACCATATAGTTATAGGAGACATGAATTATACTAGCATTTTTTCAGAAATGATATCTGATAAAAGTTCAGAAAAGGATGTTAAATAATTAAAAAGAAAGGAAAAGATAAGATGAAATTTTTTACATTTGGATCAAAAGACATAGGGATTGACTTAGGAACAGCAAATTTATTAGTTACAGTAAAGGGAAAAGGAATTGTTTTAAAAGAACCTTCAGTTGTTGCAATAAATAGAAAAACAGGAAATATTATGGCAACAGGAACTGAAGCAAAAGAAATGCTAGGAAGAACTCCAGATCAAATAAAAGCAGTAAGACCATTAAAAGATGGAGTCATAGCAGATTTTACAGCAACACAATTAATGCTTAAAAATATAATTGGAAAAGTTGGAAAGAGATATAGTATAGGTAGACCAAGAGTTGTTGTAGGCGTACCTTCAGGAATAACAGAAGTAGAAGAAAGAGCAGTTGAAGAATCTGTTTTACAAGCAGGAGCAAAAGAAGTTTATTTAATAGAAGAACCAATGGCAGCAGCTATAGGAGCATCTTTAGATGTAGCAGAACCAAGTGGAAGTATAATTGTTGATATAGGAGGAGGAACAACAGAAGTAGCTGTTATATCTTTAGGAGGTATTGTAGTTAGCCATTCCCTAAGGGTTGCTGGAGATGAATTAGATGAAGACATTGTAAATTATGTTAAAAGAGAAATGAATTTAGCGATAGGAGAAACAACTGCAGAACAAATAAAAATTCAAATAGGATGTGCAATGCCTTTAATGACAGAAATGTCTATGGAAATAAGAGGACGAGATTTAGTGGACGGATTACCTAGAAATGTGCAAATTACTTCTGTCCAAGTAGAAGAGGCAATAAAAGAATCAATAACAAAAATTGTAGATATTGTAAAAATAACATTAGAAAAAACTCCACCTGAATTAGCTTCAGATATAATGGAAAAAGGAATTGTTTTAGCAGGAGGAGGAGCTTTAATAAAAAATCTTGATAAATTAATAAGTATAGAAACAGGAATGCCAGTATATGTTGCTGAAGAACCTTTAGATTGTGTAGTAAGAGGAACAGGAAAAACACTAGAAGATTTAGAAAGATTAAAAACGGTCCTAATTAACGCACGAAAAAGAAGATAAATTAAAGTGAACTCAATTTGTTAATACATTAAAAAGAAAATATAAAAATGGACAATTTCAATTACTACAATGGAAAAAAAAGGAGAAAAAATGTATAGAAACAAAAAAAGTGGAATAATAGGAATAATTATAACTGTAATTTTATTAATCTTAATAGTAATATTTTCAAATGGAGAAAATAATACATCATTTTTTGAAAATGCAGCAAGTAATTTAGTTATGCCAATTCAAAATGGTTTAACATATTTAAAAAATAAACTAAGCGGAAATAGTACATTTTTTACAGATATAAATAATCTAAAACAAGAAAATGAAGAGTTAAAGCAAAAAAACAGTGAGCTAGAGCAATCATTGAGAGAATTAGAAAACATAAAAACAGAGAATAATACACTAAAGGAATATCTAAATTTAACAGAAAAATATGGGGAATATAAAACAGTACCAGGATATGTTATAAATAAAGATATTAGTAATTATTCAAAAACAATAGTTATAAATATAGGCAAAAAAGATGGCATAGAAGAAAATATGACAGTAATAGCAGATCAGGGACTAGTAGGACATGTTATATCAGTTACTGATGATACAGCAAAGATTCAAACAATTATAGATACAGCAAGTTCTGTTAGTTGTACAATGAGTAATAAAGACACAATAGTTTGTAAAGGAACACTAGAAAATAATACAACATTAAAAGCAATGTATATACCAACTGAAGCAAATGTAATACAAGGAGATAGTATAGAAACTTCAGGTCTAGGAGGAATTTATCCAAAAGGAATACATGTAGGTACTATACAAAAAGTAGAAAATACACAAAATATTACAGATAGATATGCCTTAGTAGAAACAGCAGTTGATTTTAATAAATTAGATACAGTATTAGTGATAGTTAATGAATAAAAGAGGTGAACTAATTGAAAAAAACAATAATAAATATAGTTTTGATATTAACAGTATTTATAATATATTATTTGCAATCTAACTTCTTTAATTGGTTTACTATATCTGGAATAATGCCAAACTTATTTGTGGTATTTGTATTATTTATAGGTCTATTTGCTAATAAAACAATGGGAACAATCTATGGAATTGTAATAGGACTTATATTAGATTTACTAATAGGGACTAAGATAGGAATATATGCTGTAGGATTAGGACTAATTGGATTTTTGGCAGGATTATTTGACAAAAATTTTTCAAAAGATAGTAGAATAACTATTATGGTAATGGTATTAGCATCAACAATAATATTTGAAGTTATTAGATATTTTTTAAATTATGTATTATTATCAAATAGTGTAGAAATAATGAATTTTGTAAAAATCTTAGTAATAGAAGTTATATACAATTTAATTTTAACAATAATAATATATCCATTAATTCAAAAAGCAGGATATTATATAGAAAACGAATATAAGGGAAATATAATACTAACAAGATATTTTTAGAAGAGGTGTAATATTGGTAAAAAGAAAAGGTAAGCTAAATATCAATTTAAGATTTAATATATTAACTGTATTAATATATATTGTAGGAATAATATTGATTATAAAACTATTTAACCTTCAAATAGTGCATGGAGCAGAATATAGAGAACAATCAAATACAAGATTGACAAGAGAAAGTACATTAGAAGCAGCTAGAGGCTCAATAGTTGATAGAACAGGTGTCGATTTAGTAACTTCTAAAATACAATATTCATTAGAAATGTATAAAACAAAAGTAGAAGATGCAGATCTAAATCAAGCCATATTAAATATGGTACAAACTTTAGAAAAATATGGTTGTTCTTATGATGATATATTACCAATAAAAGTTGAACCATTTGAATTTACAATTTCTGGTGAAAGTTTAAGCTCTTGGAAAGAAGATAATAATTTTGATGAAAATATTACAGCAGAGGAAGCTTTTAACAAATTAAAAGATAGATATGAAATTCAATTTGATAATGTTCAAGATGCAAGAAAAGTAATGTTAATTAGATATGAAATAACAGTAAATGGCTATAGTAGTACAAAATCTGTAGAAATATCAGATAATATACCAGCAGAAGCAGTAGCAGAATTTAGTGAAAGTTCAGATAAATATGCAGGTATAAATATAGTAGTAAAACCAGTAAGAGAATATACATCAGGTAGCTTAGCATCACACATATTAGGTTATGCAAGTCAAATTACAAGTGAAGAATATGAAAAAAGAAAAGATACATATGGAATGAATGATATTATAGGAAAAACAGGAATAGAATATGTTTTTGAAGAATATTTAAAAGGAAAAAATGGAACAAAACAAATAGATATGGCAGTAGACGGAACAACAACAGCAGAATATACTGCTAAAGAAGCTGTAGCAGGAGCTGATGTTGTGCTAACAATAGATGCTAATTTACAAAAAATAACGGAAACAGCTTTAGAAGCAAATATAAATAAAATAGCAAGTGGAGGATTTGGACAAAGATTTGATGCAAAAGCAGGAGCTTGTGTCGTAATGGATGTAAATACAGGTGAAGTTTTAGCAATGGCAAGTTATCCAAACTATAATCCAGCAGATTTTGTAGGGGGAATAAGCACAGAAAAATGGAATAACTATACAAACAATTCTGCAAAACCATTAGTAGATAAAACTATACAAAATTCATATTCTCCAGGATCAACATTTAAAATGATAACAGCAATTGCAGGTTTAGAATCAGGGGTTATCAATTTAAATACAAGAATTAATGACACAGGTGTATATAGAAAATATAAAGATTATCAACCAAAATGTTGGTATTATTCTGATTATGGAACAGGACATGGATGGTTAAATGTATCACAAGCAATTGAAAGATCATGTAACTATTTCTTCTATGAAACTGCGGATAGAATGGGAATCGATACATTAGAAAAATATGCAAGATATTTTGGACTAGGAAATAAAACAGGTATAGAATTACCATCAGAAACATCAGGAGTTGTGTCTAGTAAAGAGTCAAAGAAAAAATTACATCCAAATGAACCTACTTGGGGACCTGGTGATACATTACAATCAGCAATAGGACAACTTGATAATGAATTCAGTCCTTTACAAATGGCTAAATATATAAGTATGTTAGCAAATGGAGGACATCAAATAGATGTAAGCATAGTAAAAACAATAAGAAAAGCAGATGGAACAGAAGCATCAAAACAAGAAATAAATTCATTTGTAAATCAAAAATTGGGAATTAATGAAGAAGAACAACAAGACTTAAATATAAAACAAGAAAATCTAGATGCAGTATTAGCAGGTATGGAATCTGTTACACAAGATAGCTCAGGTACGGCATATGTTAGATTTAAAGATTTTAATATATCAGTAGGAGGAAAAACAGGATCAGCAGAAGCACCAAATAATCAAGTACATGCATGGTTTGTAGGTTTTGCACCATTTGATAATCCAGAAATCGCAATAGTAGTTATGGTAGAAAATGGAGGACATGGAAACTATACAGCAGAAGTTGTAAGAGATATCATGCAAGAATATTTTGGAATGAATACACAAAATGTTGAAGAAGATATGTCAGCTGTTCCATATGTGGAAATTATGCAGTAAATTAATAGTTTAACTTATGCTTAGTAGTATTTGATAAATTTCTAAGTTTATCTTTCAATATAATTTTCAAAGAAACTTAAAAATTTATCAAATACTACTAAGAGTAAGTTATAATAATTAAATTTTCTAGTAATACAAAAAAGAAAGAAGGATGTTAAAAATGAAGAATTGTGTTAGTATTAATTTGAAAAGGAATGAAATAATTATTAAGTTAAATGAAGATGCAGAGCAAATTGAATTAATATCAGCATTAAAAAAGAAATTACCAGATTTAAAGAAACTATACAAAGATGAAAAAACTCCAATAAGAGTAGTAGGAAAAGTATTAAAAAATAAAGAAATAGCACAAATTCAAGAGTTAATAAAAAGTAAAATAGATGTAGACATAGATTTTGATATGCCAAAAAGTCTAGGACTACATAGTATAAAAAAGACATTTGAGAAAAAGACAACAATATCAGAAACCACTTTTCACAGAGGTTCATTGCGTTCAGGGCAAAAGCTGGAGTCAGAAGGAAGTTTAGTAATAATAGGAGATGTGAACTCAGGAGCAGAGGTAATGGCTTCAGAGAATATAATTGTATTAGGAGCTCTTAGAGGACTAGCACATGCAGGAGCTAAAGGAAATAAGCAAGCTATTATTGCAGCAGGTATGTTAGATACTGTTCAAATTAGAATTGCAAATATAGTAAAAGAATTTGATAGAGATGAAGAACCACTATATAGACAAGCTTATGTGAGTATAATAGACGATAAAATTGAAATAGAATAGAAATAAGCTAACTTAATAGTAATAAAATTAGTGAAATAAACAAAATATCATCTTTAACTCCTTCATTATAAAGAAAAAATAATAAACCAATTATAATAACATCATCTAAATATAATTTAATACCCATTATTTCTAATATTTCAATATCATCGAAGCCAGAAAAATTGAGATTGATTGGGTTAAATGAATTATATCTAGATGATTTTTTTTTATATTGATTTTTATTATCTTCATTTTCAGTGTTAATATTATTTGTATGGTTTAATGTATCTTTATCGGAATTATAATGGTTAGTCTTGTCAATATCATTATTGTTATAATTAGTATTATTCGGATTAGAATAATTATTAGTAGTAGAATTAGGAATTTGTTTAATTGGATATGGTGTATAGTTATAATATTTATAATTATAAGGAAATCTAAAAAAAGGAAAGTTAATCATTAGACTTATTCTCCTTAGTATTATTTTCTGAATTAAATAATTCAGCTATTTTTGCAACATTCATAAGATTGGCATATTGGTCAAGTTTGCTTTTTCTTTCTTCACGTAAATAAGGTTTTAATGAATTCAAAAGATTTGTTCTTGGATCATTTGTAGTATTCATTTTGTCCATTATTGATTTCATTTTCATGATAGTATTCATATCAATTTTAGAAAAATCAAAGTTGTTATTTCCATTATTATTAGAAAAATTATTTGTAGAATCATTTGTAAAGTTAGAATTGCTAGAATTATTTGAATTATTATTAGAATTATTTGCACCATTAGAAGACATCATGTTAGAAAAATTTTGAAGCATTTCAGGAGGAATTTGTGAAATTACGTCAGAAAGATCACCCTTATTCATCATATCCTTTAATTTATTAATAGAATTTTCATCAATATTAAAATTATCCAAAAATATCACCTCTAAAAAATATATATTCAAAACTTTTAAAACTATGTAATATAATATTCTTGATAAATTTTTATGTTACATTTTATAAATATATAAAAGTTATCTTATCATATTTTATTTATTAAATGGCTAGCATTGCAAAAAAAATTAACATAAATGGTTTATTTTTGTAAAAAAGCATTGAAAAATCAATAAAAAAGCGATATAATATAGATAGGTGTTTTATGCAAATAAGGAATATTACAAATTATTACAAAAATGTTATAAAAATGTAATATAAATCATCTATATATGCAATGTGTAAAGCCGTAAAACAACAAAAAATGATAAAAAAATACATTAATATTAATAATTGATTTTTTTATAAAAAATTTATATTATATAAAGGAAATATTAATTTTAAATGTTTTTTAAAGGAGGAATAAAAATGAAAAACAAACTTCTAAAAATTAGTATAGTAGTAGCATTAATATTAACAATGACAATTGCCAATTTTATTTTAGTTGGTTCAACTTTTATAAGTTATGCTGCAGACATATTAGCTACAAACCATGCTAATATAGAATTTAATGCGTACTTTAAAGATGAAGAAGGAAAAAATACAAATTCCTTAGAGGTTACATCAGAAGAACAAGAACAGATATTATACATAAATGTAAATGTTAAAAAAGATGGATATTTCAACGGACAAGTGGAACTATCAAATAGTAACTTTACATTAGTAGGAACGGAAAATCAGTATGTAAATAGAATCGAAGGAAATAAGATATATTTAAATCAATTAAATGCAGGAACAAATGCAGAAATTGATTTAAAAATAAAACCTGTAATGGAAGATAAAATAGATACAGGTTTATTAAACATGAATAGTAAAATAACATTAACTGGTGAATACAAAGATAGTACAGAAAGAAATATAACAATAGATTCAAGTAGAGAAGTGAACTTAAAATTAATTGAAGTAGATGCACCAGAAAATATAGAAAATAGCATAGATATAATTACAAATAAAGTCATGAAATTTAATGGAGAAGAAAAAAGAATTATACAATTTTCATTAAATTTAGGATTAAAAAATAATAATTATCCAATAAAAAACATAAATTCAAAAATTAATATTCCAGAAATAGAAAAAGAACAACCAGAAGTTGTTCAAGTTGTTAACCTAAACAATATGACATCATATGAATATAAAAATGAAGAAGGATATATAGAATTTCAATTTTCAAATGAATTGACACAAGACAATAAAATTAATTGGAAAAAATCTGGAAATGAAAATATCATATTAACATATATATATGAAAAAGATATAGATTTAAGTGATATAGAAATAACATCACAAGAAACTTTAACATTATATAATGACAAAGAAATTAAAGCAAATGATACAAAAATCACATTAAATAATGAAGAAAAAGATACAACAATAGCTATATCAACACAAAATAATGAACAACAAATGTTTAAAGGAAAATTATATTCTGGTATAGATAGAAATTATAATACAACTACAAAATTAGTAGTAAATTTAGCTAATACAGCAGAATATATAAGTGTAAAAGAACAAAATAATTTTGTAACAAATGAAAATATATTACAAGATGCAAATGTAATATATACAAAAACATCTTTTAGTAAACAAAGCTTTGATGAAATTTTTGGAAAAAGTGGAGTTATAGAAATAATAAATCAAGATGGACAAAGAATAGCAAGAGTAGATTCATCAACAACACCTGATGAAAATGGAAATATAGTTATTGAATATTCAAATGTAGAAGCAAGAAATATAGAAATAAGAACATCAACACCTATAAAAGAAGGTACAATAGATTTCAATAATGAAAAAACAATAAAACAAAATGACGTAAATTTATTAAGAAATGTTAACAAAATACAAACAACAGCAATAGCAGAATATAATTTAAATGTAACAAATGGAGTTAGATATTCATTAGGTATACAAACACAAGCTACTTCAGAAATAGTTCTAAATGAAACAAAAACATCAGCTAGATTAGAAGTAAATAAAGATACTTTATCTACAGTAGTTGAAAACAATATTGAAATGAAAGCTATATTAAGTACAAATAGTGAAGAATTTAATTTATATGAAAATCCAACAATAAATATCAATTTACCAGAAGAAGTAGAAGAAATAAGAATAAATAGTGTAGATTTAGTTTATGAAAATGAATTAGCAATACAAAATTATACAGTAAATGGAAGAGTTTTGACAATAACATTAGCAGGTAAACAAACACAATATAAAGAACAATCAATAGAAGGAGCAACAATAATTATAAATGCAGATATTATTGTAAATAAAAAATCAGCTACTGCAACAAAACCAATAATAATGGAATATATAAATAGAGAAGAAGTAGGTACAGCTTCTAAAGATATACAAATTGTAGCACCTACAGATGTAACAGCAATAAATAGCATTAAAGACTTAGGAATAGAAACAGTAGGGCAAGAAAAAACACAAACAATATCAATGGGAAAAGGTGAAGATGGAAAACAATTAGAAGTAGAATTAGAGATAATTAATAATAATCCAGAACCAATAAATAATATGAAAGTATTAGGAACATTTCCTACTGATAGTGAATCAAACAACTTAGGAGCAAAACTAGCAACTAGAATAAACATGGAAAATGCAACAATTTATTATTCAGATAATGAAAATGCAACAAATGACTTACAAAACACTGAAAATGGATGGACGCAAGATGCAACTCAAAATAGTAAAAAATACTTAATAGAATATAATAATAATCTAGAACCACAACAAAGTATAGTAGGTACTTATAGTATAAAAGTTCCAGAAAACCTTGAATATAACCAAAAAGCAACAGAAGGATATGACGTAAGTTACACTAATAGTGCAACAAATGTATCAAATACAATCGAATCAACAGATATCGAAATGGATACAGGAGTAGGACCAAAAATAGAAACAACATTAAGTGCAACAATAGGAAATGAAAATGTAACTTCAGATACAAAAGTAAAAAATGGAGAAGTTATAAAATATCATATAGAAATTGCTAATACAGGTTCAGAAGAAGTACAAAATGCAGTAGTAACAGGACAAATACCTGAAGGAACAACATTAGTAGAACCAGAACCAAATTATGAATATACAGGTTCATCATATTACAAAGAAATAGAAACAGATAAATTCGCAAAAACAATAGAAAAAATAGCGGTTGGTGAAAAAGCAATTGTAGAATATGAAGTAAGAGTAAATTCAGATACAGCTGAAAATACAACACTTACAAATTCAATAGAAACAAAATATGGAGAAGCAATAAACGATTCTAATGAAGTACAGACAACAACAGAAAAAGGAAATCTAAGAGTAAGTGTAAAAAGAGTTACAGATAGAAGTATAAATTTATATGGAAATGGAGCAGTTCAATATTATGCAATTATAGAAAATATTTCAGACGCTAAACAAGAAAATGTAAAAGTAGAAACAAATATATCAGATAACTTACAAGTAGAAAAATTAACATTACATACAGGAATGGGAAGTCAAGAAGTGTCAGATGATGAAATAATTGCAGATGGAACTGAAGGAGTATTTAATCCAGAAGATGAAATACAAAAAGAAAATGTTAATGAAAATATGCAATCAGAAGAAATGCAATATGCTCAAGAAGTAAATATAGGTTCATTAGAACCAGGAGAAGTAAAAGTATTATCATATAGTATGGATATAAGCACAACAAAAAATAATGAAGCTAAATTATATGTAATAGCTAAAGACGAAGCTTCTAAAGAATATAAATCTAATGTTTGGACAGATAATATAAGTAACTATAATATTACAATGTCAATGACATCAAATACACAAAGTTCATATGTAAAAGCAGGAGACATAATAGAATATACAATAGTAGTAAATAATAGTTCAGAAAGTAGAGCAGAAAATGTAGTTCTAAAAGATACTATTCCAGAACAATTAACAATAACTAATGTAACAGTAGATGGACAACCTGTTGAAGGAATAGAAACAAATCAAGTAGAAATAAGATTAAGCATAATGGCAAATGGTAGTTGTGAAGTAAAAATACAAACAATTGTTAACGAAGCAGATGATAGAGAAGAAGCAGAAGCAATTTCAAATAAAGCATATGTAGAAATTGCTGGAGAAACAATGGCAGGAACAGATACTATAAATCATATAATAGAAGAAACACAATCAGGAGACAGCAATAATAATACAGGAAACGACGAAAATAATGATAACAATACAGAAAATAATGACATCGCACAAGGATCAAGAATGATTAGTGGATTAGCTTGGTTTGATGAAAATGCAAATGGAATAAAAGATGATAATGAAAAAACATTAGATAATGTAAAAGTAAAATTATTAAATACTCAAACAAATAATTTAGTAAAAGACAAATCAGGAAAAACACTTGAAACCACAACAAATGCACAAGGTATGTATGTTTTAGACAATATAGCAAATGGACAATATATTGTAATATTTGAATATAATACATCACAATATGCAGTTACTAAATATAAAGTAGAAGGAGCAGATGAAACTAAAAATTCAGATGCAATGACAACAGAATTAAATATAGAAGGAAATACTAAACAAGTAACAGGAACAGATATAATAACAATGAATAATAATAATATTTCAGATATTGATATAGGACTAATTGAATTAAAAACATTTGATTTAAAATTAGAAAAATATGTGAACAAAATTATATTACAAAATTCAGCAGGAACAACAGTTAAAGAATTTAATAATGAAAAATTAGCAAAAGTAGAAATAGATGCAAAACAATTAAAAGGAACAACAGTAATAATAGAATATAAAATAAATGTAAAAAATGAAGGAGAAGTAGAAGGATATGCTAGAAAAATAGCAGACTACTTACCAAATGATCTTCAATTTAGTTCAGAAATGAACAAAGATTGGTATCAACAAGACGGAGTATTATATAATTCAAGTATAGCAAATGATAAAATAGCAGCAGGTGAAACAAAAACATTGACATTAACACTAACAAAAACAATGACAGAAAATAATACAGGACGTGTAAATAATACAGCAGAAATAGCAGAAGCATATAATGAATTAGGCGTTGGTGATATAAACTCAACACCAGGAAATAAAGTTCAAGGCGAAAATGATATGGACTATGCAGATGTTATTCTAAGTATAAAAACAGGTGGAGTTGTATATGTTGGAATTGCTATAATAATAGTTGTAATGTTATCAATAGTAGCACTTGTAGTTATAAGAAAAAAGAATAATATAAAAATAGATGAAATATAGGAAGAAAGGAGGTAAATTTTAATGAAAAAGATAAAAAATAAAATTATATTAATACTAATTATAATTACAGCTATGCTATCTATAGCTAATATATCAAAAGCAGCATCATATACAAATTACAAAATTGGAGATACATTATCTAAGTCATATTTTGATTATGTGGCAGATCCTAATCTATTTTGTGTACAGCATGGTCAGAGTTTACCAGCTTGGAAAGTAAATTATAAAGTAAATTCAATAGTAACAATAGAAGGACTACAATCAATAAACCAAGCTGATAACAAAAAAATAACAGCATGGGAAAATGGAGTATTTGCATATATATTATCAAAAGATAATGGAACAGAATCACAAGGAATAGACAAAAGTGAAGGACCAGTAGCAAATGCACTATGGAGTTATCTTCCAGAATGGGGAAGAAAAGTTGGACAAAAATATAATATACCTAATGGATTTATGGTAGGAAATGCTGGAGAATCACAATATGACTATCTAATAACAGAAGCAAAAAACTATGCTACAAATATTAAAGAAAATCAAAGTTTAGAAGACAACACAAATAAAGATAAAATAAAAGCTAGTACAGTAACTAAAAATGGAAAATCATATATAAAAGTAGGACCATTTAAATGGACATTCTCAGGAAAATTAAGTGATATATCTGTATATGATCAAAATGGAAAAGCAATCAGTGGAGTAATATATAATAGATACGAAGGAAAAGAATTAGTAGACACAAAAGTTAGTGAAATCAAATCAGGAAAATCATTTTATGCATTAATACCAGCAGATAAAGGTGTAACAGAAATAACAGGAATGTCAGGAAGTTGTAAATATGAAGTAAAATGTGCAAAAATATGGTTTTTAGAAAATCAAAATGGTACACAAAATTTAATTGCTAGAGATTCATATACAAAAAATGATACAATTAAAGAAAATTTTGATTATAATATACCACTATTAGGAAATTTAAAAGTAATAAAAATAGTAGAAAATTCTGAAATTAAATTATCGGGTGTAGGATTTATTTTACAAAACAAAGAAACAGGAGAATATGTAAAACAAAATTCTAATGGAACTATATCATATGTATCTAGTAGAGATGAAGCAACAGAATTTATAACAGATCAAAATGGTGAATTTACAGTTAAAAACTTATTAGTTGGTACATATGTAGCTTATGAAACTAAAAATCCTAATTATGGATATGAGATAATATCAGAAGGAATAGCAGGTTCAGTTGTAATAGACAAAACATCAGAATTAAAAGTACCAAATATCCAAAAATACATAAAACTTTCAGGATATGTATGGTTAGATAAAATTTCAGAAAAACAAGCAATAAGAAATGATTTATATAATGATGGTGAATTTGATTATGGAGATAAATTATTAAATGGAATAACCGTTAGATTAAAAGATAAATCAGGAAATACTATTATGGAAACAACAACAGCTGATAAAGGAGCATATCAATTTGTGGATGTATTAGTAGCAGAATTGCCAAATTACTATATAGAATTTGAATATGATGGATTAACATTTACAAATGTTGTACCATATATAGATAAAGATAATGGTTCAAAAGCAGCAGAAAGCAGTGAAACAAGAGCATTATTTAATAACGGATTTAGCAGTATAGAAGGTACAGGAACAGATACAGGTATAACAAAAGATGAAAATGGAAATAAAGTACATGATTTATCATATACTAAAAATTCTGGAGAATATAAAACTAAATTAAATAATGTAACATATGAAGATGAAAATGCCGAGGTATTGACATTAGCAAATAAAGGAAATTATCCAATTACAGCAGAAACAGAACAAACAGGATATAACATCATAGATCATTATGTTGTAGGAGAAGAAGAAATAAAGAATATTAATTTAGGACTATATGAAAGAGAACAACCAGATTTAGCATTAGTAAAAGATTTAAATAATGTAAATCTATCAATTAATGGATATGGACATACATATATGTATGAACAAAAAACAAGAGAAGCACAAAATGGAGGAGAAGATTTATTTAATGTAGGTGTTAAATTTGGAGAAAAATATTCTAATATGACATATACAAGAGCAATATATCAATCAGACTATGAATATACAGACAATAATTCAGACAGAGAATTAAAAGTAAAAATAACATATAAAATCACATTAAAGAATCAAGCTACAGACCTTGTATCACAAGTAAATTCAGTAGTTGATTACTATGATAAAAATTATACTATAGTAGCTGCAGGAACAGATATAGACCAAAGCGGAAATGTTTTAGGAAGTTTAAATTATACTATAGATGAAGGATATAGCTCAGAATATAATAAAGCTATTATAGAATTATCAGATAGTAAAATAGCATCACAAGAACAAACACAAATATATGTACAATTCCAATTAAATAGGGAAGCTGTAGCAAGAATAATAGATGAACAAGGAGCAAGTGCAGGACAAAATAATCTATTAGAAAATGTAGCAGAAATTAATTCTTATTCAACATTTGATAAAGAAGGAAATGTATATGCAGGTGTAGATGTTGATTCTAACCCAGGAAATGCAGTTCCAGGAGATACAACAACATTTGAAGATGATACAGATAGAGCTCCAGCATTAAGATTAGAAGTAGCAGATGGAAGAAAATTAATGGGTAAAGTATTCCTTGACGGAACAACACCTGAATTAAAAACAGGAGAAGAAAGATTAGGAAGCGGAGCATATGAAGATGGTGAACTTGGAATACCAGGAGTAAAAATCACATTAACAGAAAATACAGGAACAGGAAAAGTTTACGAATCAAATACTGATGAAAACGGAGACTTCCTTGTTGCAGGATTCATTCCAGGAGATTATACTTTAACATACACATGGGGAGACGAAACATATACAGTACAAAACTATAAAGGAACAGTATATAACCAAGACAGATATTCTCAAAATACACAAGACAAAGAATGGTACAAAAAAGATGTAGACACTAGATGGACAGACGCTGTAGACGATTACAGTCAAAGACAAGAAATAGACGAAGAATTAAAAAATATAACAAATTCATCACAAACAACAAAAGTATTAATGGATTCTACTACACCAACAATGGGAATAACAGTAGAAAATACAGATATGGCAGTAACAGATGCAACTGGAGATGAGCTTGTATATGAAATTAAAAATGTAGATTTCGGTATTGTAGAAAGACCAAGACAAGAAATAGAACTAGTTAAGAGAGTAAGCAAACTAAAAGTTACTCTAGCAAATGGACAAGTAATTGAAGACGCAGAATTTGATGACAATGGAAATATAATAAAAGAATCTAATCATGTTACAGCACAACCACCTAAAGATACAAGCAAAGGATTTGTAAGAGTAGAAATTGACAAAGAATTAATGCAAGGATCATTACTAGAAGTAGAATATAAGATAACAGCTAAAAATAACAGTGAATTAGATTATATAAGTGAAGATTACTATAAATACGGAACAGATAAAGATCCAAACAAATTAGTAACAATATCACCAACAGGAATTATAGATTACTTAGACCAAGGTTGGGCTTTTGATACTGAAAATAATGAAGAACAAGGATGGGAACAAAAAACAGTAGAAGAAATACAACAATTAAAACTAGTTTCAGAAGAAGTATATAATACAGATAGTGTAAAAGGCAGCATAATACTATATACTGAAAAATTAGCAGAGCAAAACTTAAAACCTACAGAAAATGCAAATGTAACATTAAATGTTTCAAAAATACTATCAGTAGCAGACGAAATTTATTTAACGAACTATACTGAATTAGTAGAAGTAAACAAAACAGGAGGAAGAGACATACCATCAACACCAGGTAACTATGTTCCAGAAGGTGAAGATGAAATAGATGACGACCAATCACCACCAGTAATTGTAACACCACCAACAGGACAAAATAGAAATTTCGGAATGATTATTGGTATAGTAGTAGGAGCATTAGCAGTCGGAGTTGTAGGAATAATTATCATAAAGAGAAAAGTCTTAAATAAATAACATAAATAAAACTGTTGATTAAAAGTCAACAGTTTTATTTAATTATATGGAATTATATATCCTATAATTAAAATAGTTGTACACAGATTTTAATTACGTAAAATTTGGCGCGCGAACAAAGATGCGACATGTTAATTAACTAAAATAATAGAGCATTTAAATCATGTCGCTATTGTTTCTTATATTACAATCTAATTATATATTTTCAGATAACAGGGGTTAGTCTAAGTTATGAACTGAAAAAAAGCTTTTAAAGCTAACGGATTTAAGGAATACAAAGAATGTATACAATAAAAAAATAAATAATAGAAGGTTAAATAAAAAATGTAACAATAGTGTAACAAAATTATTAAAAAAACGTAAAAAATAGCTAAAAATCCCTATCCGTAGATAAACATAAATTCTTGCAAAAAAATACCATTGATAAATAAGTATAAATATTCTACTATAAATATAGTAAATTAAGGGAGGAAAAGCATATGAGACGAAGGATATTAAGGACAATAATTAGTATTGGTTTAATGTTTGCAATGATAAGCATTAACTTTTTTGAAGTTGGTAGAGGGCTATCAATTGCTATATACGAAAATTTAGAAAATCAAGAATATAGAATAAGTGATACTAATATTGAATTTAATGCCTATTTCAAAGAAAATGGTAATAATAAACATAGCAAAACTATGTCAATTTTAAATGGAGATAATCTGTATATTAATTTAAATATAAGAGATACAGGTTCACTAAATAATGCAGTAATAGTAATAAATAATCCGAATTTTACTATTGCAAAAGACAAAATAAACAATAAATATGTGAAATCTGTTGAAGATAATAAAATATATTTAAATCAAGTAATATATGGAAATCAAGTAGAACTAGATATTCCAATAAAATTTGAGAAAAATGACAAAATTGCATCAGATTATTTTGATAGACAAACATCAATAACACTAGAAGGAGAATATCAATATGACGAGCAAGATGTAAAACATGTAAAAGGCGAAATAAAAGTAGCTGGAATATGGTCTGAAAATGTGGAGACTAATTTTTCTCAAGATATAGAAAAATACTTTGTAATGGATAATGGAAAAACATTATTACAACAAAGAATAGATGTAGAAGTAGTAAATAATATATTACCAATAAAAAATGAAAAAATAACTATAAAAGTACCTGATAAAGACAATGGAATGAAAATAGTAGCAGTATTAAATAATGGCAAGAAACTAAATGAAAATAGTTACTCATATGATGAAAATAATGGAGAAATAATTATAACAAAAAATATAGAATTAGAAGGAAATAATATTATTTGGGGAACGGGAAAAGACGAATACAAGATAATTTATAATTATGATAATAGTATAGAAAATAATAAAGTAAATTTAGATACAAAATTAGAATTAGGAGTATATACAAAAGAATTAATACAAAAACAAGATACTAAAGAAGTAGAATTAAAAGAATTAGGAGAAATAATTACACTACAAAAACAAATGACAGAAAGTAATTATAAAGGTTATCTATATGCAAATGTAGGAAATGAAACAACATATCAAGAAAAATTAGACATAGAAATATCAGACATAGATAATATTTCAAATATAGAAGTAGAAACAGGAAAAAATTCATTTATAACAAATGATAATAAAGAACTATCTACAAATAATAGTACATATTATAAAAATATTAAATTTAATAAAAATCAAATATTAGAAATTTTAGGACAAGAATCAAATATATCAATAATAGACTACGGAAACAATACAATATCAACTATTGATAGAAATTCTCAAGAAGATGAAGCAGGAAATATAAATGTACAAATAAATAATATAGAAAACATAAAAATTATTTTAAGTAAGCCAGTAACTCAAGGAAACATACAAATTATATTAGAAAAAGCAATAAAATCAGATACAGGATATGGTAAAGAAGTCCTTAAGAACATATCAAAATTGCAAAGTGAAACACTACTAAAATTAAAAGATTATCTATCTATAAGTTCATATATGAATTTATTAGATACAGTTTCAGAAGCAAAACTTGAAGTAAATAATACTAATTTTTCTACATTACAAAAAAACGAAAATATTCAAATTATAGCTACATTAAAGTCAGATAGTAATAAATATGATTTATATAAAAATCCGTATGTAGAAATAAAACTACCAGATGAAGTAGAAAATATAGAAGTAAAATCTATACAAAAAATGTATGCTGACGAGATGGAGGTAGAGAGAGTTCAATACAATAAAGCAGAGAAAAAGATAGAAATGCAACTAAGAGGAGAGCAAAAAGAATTTAAGAATAGTGTAAATCAAGGAATACAAATAATCATAAGCGCAAATATCACACTTAATAAATTAACACCTACAAAAAATTCTGTTATAACTTTAAAATATACAAATGAAAATAGAAACAATGAAGAAAATACAGTAAATGCAGATATAAAAATGAATTCTAAATATGGTGTTTTAATGTATGGAATGATGAATGGATATAATGAACAAAGCGAGCAAATAGAAACATTATCACAAAAGGCAGTTACAGGTAAATTAGATACAAATGCCCAAAGAAAAGAAGCAAATGTTACTACAGCAGTAATAAATAATTATGAAACAGATATAAATAATGTAATTATAGTAGGAAAAATAGATACCACAAACGAAAGTGATGAATTTAAATCAACAATTCAAACAAAATTATTAGGACAAATACAAACAAATTATCCAGATGCAAAAGTATTATATGCAACAGAAAACATATCAATTGATAGTGAACAATGGTATGAAAATGTAGAAGATTTGTCACAAGTAAAAATGTTTAAAATATCGATACCAACATTAAGACCATCAGAAGTAATAAATGTTAGTTATAAAATTGAAATACCAGAAAATGTTCAAAATGATGAAACATATTTCCAAATAACAAGATTACAATATGAATATAATAATCAAGAATTTGAGGACTATACAACATTAAAATTAATAGGAGATGGAGAAAATAGTCAAATATCACCATTAAGTATTGAAGAAAATGTAGAAGGAATAGATTTAAAAATAACAACAATTTCTGGAGGAAAAGAATTACAAGATGGAGAAGAAATTTTTGAAGGACAAACAGTAAAACATATAATAACATTAACAAATAATACAGGAAAGGATTTAACTAATTTTTCTGTAGTAGGAAAACAACAAGATGCTGATGGAAATAATAATGTTACATTTTTCAATATGAAAAAAGAGCAAGTTCCAGATGCGGTTACAGGAAATCCAGTAATAGTTACAAATTATGAAGAAGATGAAACTTTAACAGAAAAAGGATTTAAAAAAGATGTATTAACAAATGGTGAAACTGTAGAATTTGAATATGAATTTACTATTAATAAAGCAAAAAATGAAAATGAAGTAACTATAGGAAAATTGGAAATGAAAGCTGATGATTTTGAACTTTCAAAAGATATTATGCAAAATAAAATAAAAGATGCAGAGCTAAAATTAACAACAAAATATTCAAAAAATGAAGAAGTAATATTTTCTGCAGGTTCTGAAAATTCATTTACATATAATATTACTAATATTTCTGAAAATACATTAGAAAATATAACTTTAAATTTATCATTAACAGATGGAGTAACATTAAGAGATGAATACAGAGTAAATGGAGATAATTACACATATGAAGAATTTACAGATAATAATATTAAAATTAATATAAAGAAACTTGATCCTGAAGAGACATTAACACTTGTTTTAGACTTATATGTTGAACCTATAGGCAATGGTGAAACAGAGAAAACATATGATTTCTCATGTAATGCTACAATAAATGGAAATCAATATTACTCAAATGTAATATCAAAATCTGACGTTAATAGAATTGCAAATTTTGAAATTGTACAAACAGCAAGTATAGATGGAGAATCTGTTAAAGAAGGTGACGAAATTCAATTTGTAGCTAATATAAGAAATACATCTAATATAGAAGCAGATTTATTGATAGAAGACAATGTATCATCAATATTAAATGTAACAGAAGCTTATTTAATGAAAGATGGAGAAAGAATAGCAGATGCTCAATATGAGAAAGATAGTGATACAGGAGAAGGATATTTAAGCGCTAATTATTTATTAGGAGCATATTCAGAAATAGATTTAGTAATAAATGCAGTAGTAGGAGAAAATTTATATGATTTAGAACAATTTGAAAATGTTATTTCAGCAATGGGTGGAGATTATTATACAGAGTCAAATGTAATAACATATAAATTGCAAGATGGTATAAATGAAAATCCAAGTAATCCAAGTCAAAGACTTAAAGCCCTAAGTGGAATAGCATGGATAGACAGTAATAAGAATGGTATAAGAGATGATTCATCAGTAATGAGTGGAATGACAGTATTGCTATTTGATGGAGCTACAGGACAATTAGCAACAGATGAAAATGGAGCTACAATACAAACTACTACAGATCAAAATGGATTCTATAAATTTGATAATTTAACAGGAAATTCATATATGGTAGGATTTGAGTATGATACAAATAAATATACAGTAACACAATATCAAGTACAAAATACAGATGCATCAACAAATTCTGATGTTATATCTAAAGTTGTAAATATAAATGGACAAGATAAAGAAATAGCGATAACAAATGAAATAACAATAAGTAATTTAGAAATTAGAAATATAGATGCAGGATTTTATGAGAAAAATATTTTTGACTTATCATTAAAGAAAACTATAAATAGAATAACTGTACAAAATAGTAAATCAAAAACAGTAACAGAGTATAATGATGCAACATTAGCAAAAGTGGAATTAAAAGCAAAAGAATTGGCAGGAACAGTAGTAACAATAGAATATGATTTAAAAATAACTAATGAAGGAGAAATTCCAGGACAAGTAAATGAAATAGTAGATTATATACCAAATGATTTACAATTTGATGAAAAATCAAATCCAGATTGGTATTTAACAAGAGAAGGGGAATTACATAATAGTAGCTTAACAAACACAACAATAAATCCTGGGGAAACTCAGACAATAAAATTAGTATTAACAAAAACAATGAATGAAAATAATTTGGGGAATAGTATAAATAAAGCTGAAATTGCAAAAGCAAGCAATGACTTAAATATTGCCGATATAGACTCAACATATGGAAACAATGTAGAAACAGAAGATGACATGGGCAAAGCAGAAGTAATAATTTCAATAAGTACAGGTAAAGTAGTATTAGCAATTAGCTTATCATTAATAGTGATATTGATGATTGTTGGAGGAATAATTTACATCAAAAGAAGAAAGGAGGTTTAAAATGAAAACATCAATAAAAATTCTAATTAGTTTAATATTTGTATTTATGTTATTTGTGGTTTTCAATAAACCTTCTTTAGCAGCATATCAACCAACACAAGATGAAATAAATGCGGCCAATAAAGATAAAACTTTACCCAAAACAGTAACAGAGCTATACGAATGGGCTAAAAATGATCCTGAAAAATTTATGAATATAAATGTACAAAATGCATTAATAAAATATGGAACAGGTTCTAGTAACTCACTTACAGGTGATGTTATATATCCAAATTATAATTGGAACTGTATTAATAGCCACGCAAATGCAAGTCAAGATAGATTTGAAATAAAAAATATAATAGATGTTTATGCAGATGGAACAGCACAAATAGGAGCATTTAGAAACACAATAGTTAATGTACCATCATCAGATACAAGTGGAATGAAAAGATTTAATACAATGGCATATTTTGTTAAAAATTATGTAACTCAATTTTCAATAGGAGGAAAATCAGGACAAGGTAGAGACATGCTTGTATGGTATTATTGGAATCATGATACAAAAGGATGGTTATGGCATTATTCAACAAGCCATTATGGAGAATACAAAATATGGTATCCAGCAAATGATTACGATGGATATTATGAGAAAAATAAAACATTTTGGGATGCATGTAATTCAAAAGCAGCATCAGCAGCAAAAGATGACAAAGATGTTCGTATTATAATTTTAAGATCTGCTGCAGGACAAGATAGAATAGTATTTACTAGTTATAAAACAAAAAGAAAAAGTATAAAATTAGTAAAAATGGACGCAGATACTCAAAAACCTTTAAAAGGAGCAAAATTTGTATTAAAAAAGGTAGGTTCACCTAATAATGGATATTATATCAAATCAAGTGGTAGTACAGTTACATATACAAAAAGTGCAAGTTCAGCTAAGGTATTTACAACAAATGCAAATGGTACTGTTGAAATAGCAGGACTAAAAGATGGTGATGTATTCCAAATTATAGAAAAAGAAACGCCAGATGGATATAAAATACAAGGAACAATTCCTAATGTAACAGTAGGTGACAAATACCGATATGATGTTGTAAAAAGTATAACATACACGAATAACAATAAATATTATGAAAATTTAACAGGAAGTAAACAATTAAAAGATTATATAAGTACTCTGGTGTATGTATTAGCAGGTGTAAATTATGGACCTGATAGTACAGATGTGAAAAATATTATAAAAGATATAGATAATAGTGGATATTATGATACTATTATGACAAACGGAGCAAATTCTGATGCAGAGAAATTTACAAATAAATATAATCTAATTACATTTGTATTACAATATTTAATAGACGAAAAAGGCTATAGTGTTTTAGAAATGGATAGCAAAAGTCAAGCTATGGAAAAATTGAACAATATGTATAGAAGAATGTTAAGAAAAACAGGAAAAACAGTTGTAGATATGCCAACAGTACTTCAAGATGCATATTGGGCACAATGGAATGAGCAATTAAATGCAAGAGTAATATATAATGAATCACAAGATACACAATTAATAATTAAAAAATATGCAGAAGGAACAACAGTAGGATTAAAGGGAGCAGAATTCATAATTTGTAAAGATGTAGCATGTACTGATGTAGTAGAAACAGGAACTACAAATTCAACAGGAACATTAACTATAAAAGGATTAGAACCAGGAACATACTATGTAAAAGAAACAAAAGCACCTACAAACTATGAATTATCAACAAATAATCCACAAAAAGTGGTATTGACATCAGGAGATAAGAAAACAGTAGAAGTAGTATTTGAAAATAAAAAGAAAGATAAACCAGACGAACCAGAAGAACCAACGCCACCAGGAGATGGAGTTATAAAAGTTATTGCTGATACAGATAATGTACCATTAGAGGGAATGAAATTCGCAATTAAGAATTGGGATCCGGACAATGAAGAGTATACTAAATATAAACCAGAACCAGATTATGATGATTATTACTATACAGAATATTATACAGTTAGAGTAAAACATGTAGATGAAGATGGAAATATTTATTATACAACAGAACGAAGAAGTAGAAGAAAACATGATACTGAACAATATAATAAAGATCATAAAGAATGGGAAAAATGGAAAAAATATAATGATTATTATAAAAAGTCACAAAGTCAATATGTTGGAGAAGGAATCTCATTAAAAGATGGTACGATTACGATGACATTAGATGATCCTAGTATTACAGAACCAGGAACATATACTTTATACGAAGTAGGAAGCGAAAATGTATACTTTAATGTACGTATCGGAGATCAAGATGTATCAGAAAAAGAAATAGGTTCTGGATTTGAAGTATCAGGAGGAGGACTACAAACATCTGGAGAAAGAATTATAGAAAATGAAAGAACATTTGTGGATATCGAAGGAGTAGTTTATGTAGATGAAAGAGAAGGAAAACAATGGGTTGGTGATGACTTATATTCTCCAGGAGAAGGTGTAGATGGAGTAAAAATCACATTAAAAAGAAAAGGACAAATTATATGTGAAATATATTCAGGTTCAGATAGTAGAGGTACAAAACTAGAAGAAGGCAAATATAAATTCTGGGGAACAAGAGATGATTTAAAAATAGAAGCCCAACATATAGAAGAATATGAAATAGAATTTGAATATAATGGAATGAAATATCACTCAGTTACACCACATCCAGAACTTGATGATGGTTCAAAAGCAGAAGATATAAAATCATCAAGAGATAGTTTAAATCAAAGATATAATACAATAACAAATTCTTCAGATGTAGAATACAATACGGGAGATCATAAGAGTGAAATAATTTATAGTCCAAATGAAATATATGCACAAGATAAATACCATGTAGTAGGGTCAACAAATGGTGTATACAGTTTAACTGATGGATATAATCCAAGATATGATGAAATAGAAAATGTAAATTTCGGAATTATTGAAAGAGAACATCCAGACATGGCATTGGTAAAAGACGTAGAAAATGCAATAGTAGAGATAAATGGATTTGACAATGTATATAGATATGGACAAAAATCAAGTCTTATAGATAGTGAAGAAGAAGCAATAAAAGGTACTGATGAATATGATAATGAATTTAAAGTTGGAGTAAGCTTTAAAGAAAAATATTCAGATATGACATATTCAAGACCTGTATATGAAGAGGATTTCTATTATAAAGTAGATCAAGCAAATAAAGATGGAGAATTAAATGCAAGAGTAACATACAAAATAACACTAAAAAATCAATCAACAAACCTTACAACAAAAATTAATACAATAGTAGATTATTTTGACACTAATTATTATTTAATCGGAGCAGGTACAGGAGTAGATGAAAGTGGACATATTACAGGAAACTTAACATGCTCAGCAGAACAATCATATAATTCAGAATATAAAAAGGTAATAGTGACAGCAAATAGTGAGGTAGCTCCACAAATGCAGACCGAAATATATATACAATTTGGATTAAATAAACAAGCTATAGAAAATGCAGTAAATAATAGAGAAAACTTAGAAAATGTAGCAGAAGTTGCATCATATACTACAACTGATAGTAATGGTCAGCTATATGCAGGTGTAGATACAGATTCAGCACCAGAAAATGCAACACCTGGAAATACAGATACTTATGAAGACGATACAGATAGAGCACCAGGATTTAGACTAGTATTACAAGATAGAAGAGAAATGTATGGTAAAGTCTTTGAAGATAAAGATACAGAAACTGAAGAATTAAAAACAGGAAGAGTAAGACAAGGAAATGGAAGATTAGATAGCAATGAACCAGGAATAGCAGGAGTAAAAGTAACACTATTAAAAACAGATGGAACTGTTGCTAGAATGTATAATGGAACTCAATGGGTAGATGCAGTAACTACAACATCATCAGAAGGAGAATATTCATTTGTTGGATATGTCCCTGATTACTATATAGTTCAATACGAATGGGGAGATGACAAATATAGAGTTCAAGATTACAAGAGTACAATAGTTGATAAAAGCTCATTTGAAAATAAAGGAGCTTCAAGAGAAACAGAATGGTACAAAGATCCATTTAAGCAAATGTATCCAGGAGTAGAATGGGATGAAAGTTCAAATACAGAAATAAGAGTATCAGATGCAGTTGATGATTTTGAAATGAGACAAAATGTGGATAAAGAAACAGAAACAATGACATATGGCAAAAAACAACAAATAAATCAATCATATGGTAACGAAATTGCAGATTCAGAAAAAGTAATAACAAAAATGGATTCATATACACCAGAATTTATGGTAGATGTAGAATATACTCCAGATACTCCAGATATGGATCAATACGAGGAAGACGCAAATGGAAATATCATAATAGAAAATGGATATGCAGTTAAAAAACCAGAATACAGAAATATAATAAATAGTGTAGATTTTGGTATCATCGAAAGATCAAGACAAGGATTAATGCTTGAAAAGAGAATTAAGAAAATAACAGTAAAACTTGCAAATGGAATGACTTTATCAGAAGCAGATATAGATGAAAATGGAACAATAACAAATCATCCTAAATATATTGTTTATATACCAAAATCAGAACAAAATGAAGATGAAGTAAAAATAGAAATAGATGACGAATTAGTAAAATCAGTAAGAATAACAGTAATATACGAATTTAAAGTAACAAATATATCTGAGGTAGATTACTCGACGAAGGAATTCTATTTATATGGAGAAGGACATGAAAATAAAGATGACGTAGCAAGGTTAACACCAGAAATAATTATAGACTATACAGACAATGACTTAGGTATAGACGAAAATAATTGGCATATAAAGAGTGAGGCTGAAAAAGCAGAATTAATAACAGACGGATTATTAGCACCAGAATTACAAGAAACGCTTACACTTACAAATAAAGTTGTAGGAATCGAAGAATTAAAAGACTCAGCATTAAGTGCATTAGAAGATCAAAATATAGCAACTTTTGATATGATAGGTGTTAGAGACATGACAAATAATGAAGGTGATAGAGTAGAAAACCATGCAGAAGTAATGCAAATAGGTAAAACTTGGGGATCTACATTAATTACAATTCCAGGTAACTATGTACCAGGAAATGACGAAACACATGACTATGATGATGATAAAGCAGAAGAATTCTATGTAGTTCCAGCAACAGGTTTATCAGTAGACTATACAGGATATGTTATACTTGGATTAAGTATATTAGGAATAATTGCAGCAGGTGTAGTATTAATAAAGAAATATGTTCTTAAATAATTAAGGGGACGTTCCTCTAATCCCTAAAATTAGGGATAGGGGGACGGACCTTTTATCATTTTTGGGACGTATCCATAAAGGGAATTTTAATAAATATCCTTTAAATTTTAAACAAAGTATTATATATAAATTTTAATAATTACTCGGCTAACATTACAGAACAAATAAATTCTAAAATTATCAAGCAGGCACCTCTCAAAGCAAGTTTGAGATTCTCCTACTTGATAATTAAAGAATTTATAATATTCTTTCATTCGTATTCATAATTATTAAAATTTATATATAATACTTTGTTTTTTATAGTAAAAAATGTTATAGAATCTAAAATTCTTTTATGGATAAGTCCCCAAAGGGTAATTTTGCAAAGGTCCGTCCCCATTATCCCGAATTTTAGGGATTAAAGGAACGTCCCCTCCTCTGTCCCCTCCTCTTTCCTCTTGACAAAATTCAACAAATTATAATAAAATAAAAACTACAAAATGAAGTAATATAAGAAAAATAAAAAATAAATATAAATTAATATAAAAAAATGTAAAAAACTTTTTAGAAATAGATTACTAAAAAAGACAAAAACCACAAAGGACAAGTAGTAAAATAAGACCATAAAAAACAAAGAGGTGGTAAGGATGTTTCAAAATATAAATGAAAATACAATAGAGCCGGAAAAAAACAAAGTAAAAGAAAATATGAACAAAATTTTTTCAAATGTATTTTGTAAAGAATATATTGTACTATATATAATTTCTTTTATGTTATCATTAGTAGGTATAGGGGGAGAATTTTCAATCTTTAGTATAAGTATGTTAGGAGCTTTTTTTGCGACTTCTGTACCGTTACTAGGAATAGTAGGAATATCATTAGTAGGGAATCTTATTAAATTTGGTGTAGGTGGAGCATTAGATTATTTCTTGACCGCATTAGTAATGATTGTTTCATTATTTATTTTAAAACCAATTTATAATGAAGAAGAAAGAAATGAAAAATTAAAAGTTGGAAAGAATGTATTTTTAGCAACTATATTAGTTCAGATTATAAAATTTGCAATATCAGGATTTACAATATATGACATATTATCAAGTATCACAATTTCAATAATAGCATTAGTATTTTATAAAATATTTGTAAATTCAATAGTTGTATTACAAGATTTTACAACCAAAAGAGCATTTTCAATAGAAGAAGTTATAGGGACAAGTCTTATATTATCTATAGCTGTAACAGCTTTTGGAGATTTAAATATATTAGGAATTGAAATAAAAAATGTATTAAGTATTTTAATTGTAATGGTATTAGGATGGAAAAATGGAATACTAGTTGGTAC